>NZ_BAAALD010000009.1:0-115261 GCF_039528095.1 Kitasatospora arboriphila | reverse complement strand
GCCGACACCCCCGCCGCCCCGGCCGGCGAGGCCGCCGAGGCCGCCGCCGCGCTCGCCGCCGCCGAGCCGCTGCGGCACCCGGTCGCGCTGACCGACGTCGACCCGGCCGACTACGCGGCCGTCTTCTACCCCGGCGGCCACGGCCCGATGGAGGACCTCGCCGTCGACGCCGACTCGGGCCGGCTGCTCACCGCCGTGCTCGACGCCGGCCTGCCGCTGGGCGTGGTCTGCCACGGTCCGGCCGCGCTGCTCGCCGCGGTGCGCCCGGACGGCACGCCGACCGTCGCCGGGTACCGGCTGACCGGTTTCAGCAACACCGAGGAGCGGCTCGCCGGTCTCGCCGACCGCGCCCCCTGGCTGCTGGAGGACCGGCTGGTGGCGCTCGGCGCCGACTACGCGGCGGGCGAGCCCTGGGCGCCGTACACCGTCACCGACCGCAACCTGTACACCGGGCAGAACCCGGCCTCGTCCGGCCCGCTGGCCGAGGAGCTGCTCAAGGCGATCGGCTGAGGCAGCGGCCCGGTAGGTCCCGGGACACGACAACTGCTTGACATCATCAAGCAGAACGGGCGGGAGCCGACCACCGGCTCCCGCCCGTTTCCGCCTGCTCCCGCTTGTTCCCGCCCGCCCCTCTTCCCGGCAAGGACGCCGGTCAGCCGACCGGCACCTCCAGCACCGCCTTGCGGTGGCTGAACGCCTCGATCGAGTACCGGCCGTGGTAGCTGCCCATGCCGCTCTCCCCCACCCCGCCGAACGGCAGGTCGGAGACGGTCAGGTGGGCGAGCGGCAGGCCGAACCCGAGCCCGCCCGAGGAGGTCTCCTCGGCGAGCCGGCGCCGGGTCTCCTCCGAGGGGCTGAACACGTACAGGGCGAGCGGCTTCTCCCGGTCGTTGACGAAGTCGATCGCCTCGTCCAGGCCGGCGACCTCGACGATCGGCAGGATCGGGCCGAAGATCTCCTCCTGCATCACGGGGGAGTCCGGCGACACCTCGGCGAGCACGGTCGGCGCGAGGTAGCGGCCGGCCCGGTCGTGGCCGCCGCCGACCACCGTCCGGCCGGAGCCCAGCAGCGCGGCCAGCCGGTCGAAGTGCCGCTCGTTGACGATCCGGCTGTACAGCGGCGAGGCGGCCGGGTCCTCGCCGTACCGGGCCTCCACCGCGTCGGCCAGCAGCGGCTCCAGCGCGCGGGCGGTGGCCGGGTCGGTCAGCACGTAGTCCGGGGCGACGCAGGTCTGGCCGGCGTTGAGGAACTTGCCCGCCACCAGGCGCTCCGCCACCACCGCGAGGTCCGCCCCCGCGTCGACGAACGCCGGTGACTTGCCGCCCAGTTCGAGGGTGACCGGGGTGAGGTGCTCGGCGGCGGCCCGCATCACGACCCGGCCGACCGCCCCGTTGCCGGTGTAGAAGATGTGGTCGAACCGCTGGGCCAGCAGCGCCGTGGTCTCCGGCACCCCGCCCTCCACCACCGCGACCGCCGCGGTGTCCAGGTACGCGGGCAGCAGCCGGGCGAGCAGGGCCGAGGTGGCCGGCGCCAGTTCGCTGGGCTTGGCCACCACCGCGTTGCCGGCCGCCAGCGCCCCGGCGACCGGCGCCAGCAGCAGCTGCACCGGGTAGTTCCACGGGGCGATCACCAGGACGACGCCGAGCGGGTCGTACTGCGTCCGCGCCCGTGCGCCGGCCAGCCGCTCGGGCACCGGCGCGTCCTCGGGCCGCAGCCAGTCGGCGAGGTGCTCCAGGGTGTGGTCGATCTCCCGCACCACGAAGTCGACGTCGGTGCGCATCGCCTCCTGCTCGCTCTTGCCGAGGTCGGCGCCGAGCGCCGCGGCGAGCTCCGGCCCGTTCTCGGTGAGCAGCGCGCGCAGCCGGTGCAGCTGCCCGGTGCGCCAGGACAGCGGTCGGGTGCGGCCGGTGCGGAAGGCCGCGCGCAGGCGGGCGACGAGGTCGGCGGGCTGCTCGGCCGGGCGGTCGTTCATGGGGGTTCCTCGCAGGGAATGGTTGATATCCTCAACTACCTGCTTTCAGGAAACGCCGGTTACTTGAGGATGTCAAGTGAATCCAGATGCGTCGGACCTGGTGGAGCCGCTCGCCCGCGTGGTCCGCGGCTACTACGACGACCTGGCGGCGGTCGCCGGGCGGCACGGTCTCAGCACCACCCAGGCCCGCGCGCTCATCGCCCTCGACCACCCGCTCAGCATGAGCGCGCTCGCCGAGCACCTGGTCTGCGACGCCTCCAACGCCACCGGGCTGGTCGCCCGGATGGAGGCCCGCGGACTGGTGGCGCGGACCCCCTCCCCCGAGGATCGCCGCAGCAAGACGGTGCACGCCACCGGGGACGGGCACCGGCTCGCCCGGTCCCTGCGCGCCGAGATGCACACCGTCCACGGCGCCCTCGCCGACCTCACCCCCACCGAGCGCGGCGCCCTGCTCCCGCTGCTGCACCGGCTCGGCGAACTGCTCGGCCGGCCCCGGGACTGAACCCGCGCGGCCGGCCCCGGGTCCGAACGCACGCGGCCGGCTCCGAGGGCCTCCCGGAGCCGGCCACCGTCCACCGTCCGCCGCCCGCCCGAACGTCCGCTCAGTCCGCCGCCGCCTCCCGCTCGGCACGGAACCGCGCAACCGCGGCCTCCGTCCTCGGCAGCCCTGCCAGCGGCTCGCCGACCACCCGGCCGGCCAGCTGCACCGCCGACACCACCACGTCCTCGCGCAGCTCGGCCTCGGCGATCACCCGGCTCGCCGCCAGCTGCACCTGCGCCGCGACGACGAGCTCCTCGCGCTCCCGCAGTGCCTGTGCCCGGGCGGCCGCGACCAGGGCCGCGCCCTCCTCGGCGGCCTCCTGCCGGATGCGGGCCGCCTCGTGGCGGGCGGCGTCCAGCTGCGCGCGGCGCTCCTCGTCGAGCTCCAGGGCCTCGTGGCGGATCCGTTCGGCCTCGGCGAGCCGCCCGCCGGTGGCCGCCTCGCGCTCCGCGAGGGTCCGTTCGATCCGCGGCAGCACGCGCCGGCCGAGTATCCCGAACAGGACGAAGAAGCAGATCAGACCAATGACGAATTCCACCGGGTTCGGCTCTAGAGGTCCCATGCCCCCAGACCTACCCATGTCCCGCACGGGCATGCGGTTGACCGCCCGTCAGGAACGGCCGGCCGCCGCTGCGGGAGGCCCGGCCCGGGGCCGCCGGCACCGCCCCGGCCGGGACCTGCCCGACCGCCGGTGTCCGGCGTGCGTGGCCTGACCTGCGTCCGGCCGGTTCCGGGGCATCATGTCCCCAGGCGAAGGGAGAGCCCCGTGTCGCAGCAGACCGACGCCCCCGACCCGTGGTGGCACCGCATCGTACCCGCCGCCCCGGGCCTCCCCGTGCTCCGGCACTACCGGCGCGACTGGATCCGGGGCGACCTGCTGGCCGGTGCCACCGTGGCGGCGTACCTGGTGCCCCAGGTGATGGCCTACGCCAGTGTCGCGGGCCTGCCGCCGGTGGCGGGCCTGTGGGCGATCCTCCCGGCGATCCTGGCGTACGCCGTCCTCGGCTCCTCCCGCCTGCTCTCCGTAGGCCCGGAGTCCACCACCGCGCTGATGACCGCCACCGCGATCGGGCCCCTCGCCGCCGGGGACAGCTCCCGGTACGCCGTCCTCGCCGCGGCCCTCGCCGTGGTCGTCGGTCTGCTCTGCGTGGTGGCGTGGGTGGCGCGGCTCGGCTTCGTCGCCGACCTGCTGTCCCGGCCCGTCCTGATCGGCTACCTGGCGGGCGTCGCCCTGATCATGATGGTGGACCAGCTGACCAAGCTCACCGGCGTGGAGACCGAGGGCGAGGGCTTCTTCCCCCAGCTGGTGTCGTTCTTCGAGAACATCTCCGACCTCCACGCGGCCACCGTGGTGTTCAGCGCGGCCGCGCTGCTCTTCCTCTTCGTCGCGGGCCGGTTCCGCGGCGTCCCGGGCCCGCTGCTGGCACTGCTGCTGGGGACGGCCGTGGTGGCGGCCTTCGGCCTGGAGGAGCACGGCATCAAGGTGATCGGCGCCATCCCTCCCGGCCTGCCCAGCCCGGACTTCCCCAGCCTCTCCGACCTGTCCCAGCTGGTGCTGCCCGCCCTGGGCGTGCTGCTGGTCGGCTACACGGACGTGATCCTCACGGCCCGCGCCTTCGCCACCCCGGGCGACGGCACCCGGCTGGACGCCGACCAGGAGCTGCTGGCGCTCGGCGCGGCGAACGTCGGCGCCGGTGTGCTGCACGGCTTCCCGGTGAGCAGCAGCGCCAGCCGCACCGCGCTCGCCCAGTCCGCGGGCGGCCGCACCCAGGCGTACGCGCTCACCGCGGGGCTGGCCGTGGTGGCGGTGCTGCTGTTCTTCAGCTCACTGCTCAGCCACACCCCGACGGCCGTCCTCGGCGCCCTGGTCGTCTACGCGGCCGTCCGCATGATCGACGTGTCGGGGTTCCGCCGGCTGCTCTCCTTCCGCCGCGGGGAGTTCCTGCTGGCACTCGGCTGCCTGGCGGGCGTCCTCGCGCTGGACATCCTCTACGGCGTGCTGGTCGCGGTGGGCCTGTCCATCGCCGAACTGCTGGCCCGGGTGGCCCGCCCGCACGACGCCGTCCTCGGCACGGTGCCGGGGGTCGCCGGCATGCACGACGTCGACGACTACCCGGCCGCGCAGACCGTGCCCGGCCTGGTGGTCTACCGCTACGACTCGCCGCTCTTCTTCGCCAACGCCGAGGACTTCCGCCGCCGCGCGCTGGCCGCCGTCGACGACCAGCACGAGCCGGTGCACTGGTTCGTCCTCAACGCCGAGGCCAACGTTGAGGTGGACATCACCGCCCTGGACTCCGTGGACTCGCTCCGCCGGGAACTCGCCGACCGCGGCATCGTCTTCGCCCTCGCCCGGGTCAAGCAGGACCTCCGCGAGGAACTCGACGCCTACGGCCTCAGCGACTCCGTCGGCGAGGACCGCATCTTCCCCACCCTCGCGACCGCCGTCGCCGCCTACCGCACCCGGTTCGGCACCGCCGAAGACTAGGGCCGGGGCCATGCCGGTCGGCCGCTCCCGCCGCGCTACCGGGGCGATACGTCGATCATGAAAGCCTGGGGCGGTGGGAGTGCGCCGACGTGCCGGTGTCCCGGCCGGTGGCCGGGACACCGGCACGTCCTCCCGTCCTGACCGCGGCAGCCTCGCCCACCGTGGTCGTCGGCCTGTGGGCTCCCGGCCGCGGTCATCGTTCCTCGTTCCCGGCCTCGGGGCTCCGCGGTCCCGCCCTGCGCTGCCGGCCGCGCTGGACCGCGCCGACGATGACCTTGATGCCCAGGCCGAGGACCACCAGATCGGCCAGCATCTGGACGGTGACGACCAGCCGCGCGGTGTCGGTCCTGGCGGTGATGTCGCCGAATCCGACGGTGGAGAACACGGTCACCGTGAAGTAGATCCCGTCGGAGTGGGACAGGGGCTCGCCGAAGCTGTCGGGGGACAGCGCGGCCAGCGCGACGTAGGTGGCGGAGAAGAGCAGCAGGAAGAACGGGACGCAGATGGACAGCGCCTCGGCGGCCCGCAGTCCCGGGTGCCGGGAGCGGATGATCGAGCGGACCTGGAGGGCGACCAGCACGATGAACCCCGCCAGTCCGACGAGGAGCATGGTGACGGTGGCCGACGTGGACGAGTGGTCCAGCGGCAGCCCGTAGTACAGGGCCCCCAGGGCGACGACCGAGCCGACCACGCGGAGCAGCGTCCAGGCGATCCTCCTGGCCGAGGGCCGGCCCTGGGTCTCGCCGCCGGGCGCCGTCCCGGTGCCGGCGGTCATGACGGGCTCCGCGGTCCGGTGACCGTGCCGCAGAGGACGAAGAAGTGGAAGACGATCAGCATGCCGGCCGCGACCGCGCACAGCAGCGACCTACGCCGGGCGGCCCGTCGGGTCGGCGGGAACCACATCGCGAACCGCCGGAAGGCCGTGCACACGAGGATGCCGAAGGCACCACCGCGATCGGCCGGCACAGCGCCCTCGACCCGTCCCGTGCGCCGGGCACCGCGCTCAACTGCCTTCCGGCTCGGGCGTCTTACCCCCGCCGCGCCACGGGCCCGTGTCTCCCGCCCGTCCCGCGGCCTTCCCGGTGTCCTGTCCGTCGCCCGCATGGCACATCCTCCAGGGGCCGATCGCCCGGATCGGCTGCGGCCCGTCGCGCGGCGACCGCGCACGTGCTCCGGGCTGCGGTCCCGCATCCACCACCGTCGCACGACACCCGGCCCGTGTCAGGGCCGGGCGGCGGTCGGTGCGCCGCCGGTGTCGGATCCGGATGCCGAAAAGCCCCGGACCGGGAAGGGTTCGGGGCTTTCGTGGTGTTCACTGCCGGTGGGCGCAGACGGTTTCGAACCGCCGACATCCGCCTTGTAAGGGCGGCGCTCTACCGCTGAGCTATGCGCCCGTGCCGCGGCACACGGGGTCCCCGGGTGCACGACGGAGGCCTAGCGTACCTGGTCCGGGGGTTGCCCGCCGCCACCGTCCGGATGGCGTCGGACGGCGGGTCCCGGGCGGTGGGGGCGATCGGGAAGAATGGGCCTGGATCAGGCGTACGAGCAGCAGGGAGCGCGTGGTGAGGGTGGCCGGCGGTGGCGGCGGGCGGGGCGGCTGGTGGCGTCGGGGCGAGGGAGCGCGGGCCGAGGCGGTGGCCGCCCGGGATGCGGCGCAGCAGACCTTCTACGAACTCGACTCGGCGCAGCGCGACGCCCAGCTCGCCCTGGAGACGATCCGTTCCGCGGAGGACAGTGCCGCGGCGGGCCGGGCGCAGGCCGATTTCCAGGCGCTGACGGGACGGATCAACGAGGTGACCGTCGGCTACCTGTCGGCGCTGGACGCGTACGACCTGGAGGATCCGGAGCTGGACTCCTCCGCGGCCGGCCGGGCCCGCCGGCAGCTGGACCAGGCCAAGCGGGACCTGGAGGCGCAGCGGTCGGAGCTGGACTCCTTCGTCCAGCGGCTGCAGCCGCTGGTGCAGCACGCGGAGTCGCAGCTGATCCGGGTGACGCCGGCGGTGGAGAAGGCCCGGCAGGCGCTGCTGGCGGCGACGACGGCGCTGGAGCAGGTGCGGGCGGCCGGGCTGAAGGCGGACGACCTGGCGGCGCGGCTGGCGGAGCTCGGCCCGGAGCTGACCCGGATGAACGAGGGTGTGGCCCGGCACGGGGTGCAGGCGACCCTGCAGCGGGCGGAGGAGATGGCGCGGCGGGCCGGGGTCGTCCGCGACCAGGCGGAGCAACTGCCGCAGCGGGCGAAGGAGATCGACCGCCGGGTGGCGAGCCTGCGGACGCGGGTGCAGGCGCTGGAGACGCGCGGGGGCACGGTGGAGCCGGCGCTGAGCGAGCTGCGGCGGCGGTTCTCGGTCTCCTGCTGGCAGGACCTGCAGCGGGTGCCGGCGCAGACGGCGGAGGCGGTGGCGACGGCCTCGCGGAAGCTGGACGAGGCGGCGCGGGCCCGCGACGAGCAGCGCTGGGCGGACGCGACCGGCGCGATCGGGACGGTGCGCGCGGTGCTGGAGACGGCGGAGGGTTCGGTGACGGCGGTCAACGACCGGCTGCGGCAGCTGAACGAGGTGTCGCACGACCCGCACAAGGAGATCGAGCGGACGCGGTTCGCCCTGCGGGACGCCCAGCGCCTGGCCATGACGGGACGTCAGACCCCGGACCCGCGGCACGCGGCGCCGCTGGACGCGGCGGTGGCACGGCTGGACCGGGCGGTCGCGGCACTGGAGGAGGCGGGCCGGCACCCGGACTACTGGCACTTCCTGACCGAGCTGGCGGCGGTGCGGGAGACCGCGGCCGGGGTGGTGGCGATGATCCGGGGGCCGCGCTGACGGACCCGCCGAGGGCGTGACCCAGGACACATTACCGGCCAGTAACTTAGTGCTAGAGTCGCGCTCATGGCACGCAAGCGCACGCTCTCCGCAGCCACCTTCCGGCGCGGCATCAACCTCTGGCCGCCGTTCCTGTTCGCCGGCATCAAGGTGCTGGCGGTCGACGACGCCTTCCGCAGCGCGAAGGTCCGGCTGCGGCTCGGGCGGCTGAACCGCAACTGGGTCGGCACCCACTTCGGCGGCTCCATCTTCGCGATGACCGACCCGTTCTGGATGCTGCTGGTGATGCAGAACCTCGGCCCGGACTACTACGTGTGGGACAGCGCCGCGGAGATCGACTTCGTCTCCCCCGGCCGCGGCGACATCACCGCCGAGTTCGTGCTCACCGACGAGCGCCTGGCGGAGATCCGCGAGCTGACGGCCGACGGCAGCAAGGCGCTGGTCTGGTTCGACACCGAGGTGCTGGCACAGGACGGCTCGGTGGTCGCCCGGGTCCGCAAGCAGGTCTACGTCCGGCCCAAGCCGGAGCGGGCCCGGCCGGAAACCACCGGGCGGACCGGGCAGGACGAGCGGGGCGGGCGGCCCGAACCGGTCGCTACTGCCGTCTGAGCTGCCGCCTCGGTACCCTGCCGCTATGCCTCGCTACGACTTCCGCTGCCGCTCCTGCGGAGCCACCTTCGAACTCCGCCGCACGATGGCCCAGGCCAACGACCCGGCCGTCTGCCCGGAGGGCCACGCCGACACGGTGAAGCTGCTCTCCGCCGTCGCCGTGACCGGCACCGCGGGCGGCGGCGCCGCCGCGGCTCCCGCCCCGAGCGGTGGCGGCGGCGGGTGCTGCGGCGGCGGCTGCTGCGGCTGACCCCCCCGGAACGGAACAAGACCGGACCGGAACAAGACCGGAACGGAACGGGGCCCGGCACACGGCCGGGCCCCGGGCACGATGCTCAGGCGCGGACGGCCGCCCCGGCCCGCACCCGCTCCAGCATCCGCCGGACGATCTCCTCGCCCGCCGCGACACCGACCTGGGTGAGCGCGGTGACGCCGGGCGCCGCCCAGCCGGTGTCGGCGAGTTCGCCGTGGCCGGGCCGCCAGCCCGCGTCGGCGGCGAGCAGCAGCTCGGCGTCGAGCAGCGAGTCGCCGGCGGTCAGCACGGTGGCCGCACCCGTCCGGCGCTCGACCTCGGCGAGGGCCTCGCTCTTGGTGAGCGGGGCCGGCACCGCGTACACCTTGCGGCCCTGCAGCGAGACCGTCCAGCCGCGCTCGGCGCACCAGCCGGTGAGCTCCTCCAGCCAGCCCTCGGGCAGGTCGGCGCGCTCGACGACGAGGTAGGCGAAGAGGTCCTCGGCGACCCGCCGCTTGTGCGTCCACTCCGGGTCGGCCGAGATGGCCAGGTGCTCGACGACCTCGGCGAGCGGGGCGCTGGCGGCGGCGAGCCGCGAGCGCACCTCGGCGTGCCAGTCGCGGTCCCAGACGCCGTCGACCAGCACGTGGCCGCCGTTGGCGCAGATCGCGTACTTCGGGATCCACCCCGGCGTCGGGCCGGGCAGGTTGACCCGCTCGTACTGGGCCCGGGTGCGGGTGGTGGCGGGCACGAACACGGCGAGCCGGGTCAGTTCGACGAGCAGCTCGGCGGCCTGCTCGGTCATGAACGAGAGCGCCCGGCCGTCGTTGACCTCCACCGAGAGCAGCCGGGGGGCGAGCCGGTCCGGCACGTCCAGGGCGAGCGCCCGGTTGGAGTAGATCAGGGTGCGGTCGAGGTCGCTCGCGACCAGGAACTGACTCGGCTGCTGATTCGGCATCAACTTTCCTTCGTGAGAACTTCGCCGCCCTCGGCGGTGTGCACCGCCGTGCCGTCGGCGCCGGTCGCCCCGCGGGTGTAGCGGGGGTGGATCAGGCCCACGCAGGAGTACGGCAGGTCGTCCACCTCCTCCACCGGGACGCCGCGCTGTGCGGCGAGCAGCCTGACGTGGTCGAGGTCGGCTCCGGCACCGCGCCGGGCCAGCACTCGCCAGGGCACCCGGCGGAGCATGACGCGGGTGGTCTCGCCCACCCCCGGCTTCACCAGGTTGACGTTGTCGATGCCGTACTCGGCGCTGATCCGCTCGACGGCCGCCCAGCCCTCCCAGGTGGGGGTGCGGTCCTCGGCGGCGAGGGCGTCGGCGGCCGCGACGGCCGCGGCCCGGACGGCCGGGAAGTGCGCGGCGACGGCGGTGAGGAAGTCGTTCGAGACGTCGGCGACGGCGAGCTCGCGGTAGAACTTGGCGCCGTGGAAGTCGTCCGGGCCGATCAGGTCGGGGCGCAGCACGGTGCGCGAGATCAGGCCGGAGACGGTGGAGTTGAGGCAGGCGGACGGGATGAGGAAGTCGTCCCGGGTGCCGTAGGTGCGCACGCAGCGGCCGGGGTCGGCGAGCACCGCGAGGTCGGGGTCGAAACCGCTGCCCTGCAGCGCCTCGGAGAGTTCGCGGGTGATGGCGCCCTTGCCCGTCCAGCCGTCGACGAAGACCACCGAGCCGGCGTCGTGGTGGGCGGCGAGGTGGCGCAGCGCCACCGGGTCGATGCCGCGCCCGCGCACGATGGAGACGGTGTAGTGCGGGACGTCGAGGCCGTGGGCGAAGCCGAGCCAGCGGCGGATCAGCACGCCGACCGGGGTGCCGGCCCGGGCCAGCGAGGCGAGCACCAGGCCGCGGCCGCGCTCGCGCAGCAGCGTCTCGGCGACGGTGCCGACGGCCAGCGCGATCCGCTCGCCGGAGGCGGCGAGCGCCTGCTTGTACAGCTCCTGGTACTCGGGGCTGGGCTGGTACTCGATCGGCAGCGACTCGGCGTAGTGGGCGCCGCCGGACTGCACGGCCTCCTCGCGCTCCTCGGTCGGCGCCTCCAGTGCCACCCCGGAGAGGTCCTTGAGCAGCCAGATCACGTCCTCGGCCGAGTACGAGGAGAACGCGGGGCCGAACAGCGGCGCGGGCAGGGTGGTCGTCATGGTCGCCTTACGTGGGGAGGTGCGCTGTCGATGGTGGGGGACGGAGGCGTCAGCGGGGTGACCCGGGCCGGTACGCGGGGAGAACGGCGAGCACCACCTGGTCGGTGACGGCCCGCAGCTGGCGCAGCAGGGCCTCGTCGCCCTCGTGCAGGGCGGCGGTGTCGCCGGGGGTGTCGACCACCAGGACGATCGCGTCGAAGCGGCGGGCGGGGTCGCTGCCGGGGGCGACGTTGTAGGCGTACCGCTCGGTGGAGCGGTCGGCGGGGTCGTCGTGGGCCGGGAAGGCCAGCCGGGTGCGGATCGCGTAGCCCGGGTCGTCCACGGCGAGCACCGGCGAGCGGGTCGTCGTGGAGAAGCGTACGCGGTCGCCGCCGAGCCGGTCGGCGAGCGCCCCGGCGAGGCGCAGCGGCGCGTACATCAGCTCCTCGAAGCCGAGGACGAGGACGCGGCGGCGGTCGGCGAGCTGCTCGGCGAGCGGGGCGGCGAGGTCGGGCAGGGCGGCGTCGAGGCGGCGGCGGTGGTCGGCGGTGAAGCCGTGCCGGCCGCCGTCGGGCAGGTCGGCGGGCCAGTCGAGCTCGGCCCGGTGGACGGGGGCGAGCGGAGCGTCGGGCAGCGGTGCGGGCGCGGGCTGCGCGTCGACGATCTCCTGCGCGCGGGCCAGCACGTCGGCGGGCAGCCGGACGCCCCCGACCGCGCCGGCGACCAGGTCGAGGCGGGCGCCGAGCTCGGCGGCGGCCTTGTCGAGGCGCTCCCGGTCGGCCCCGGTGCGCAGGTCGACCAGGGCGACCACCACGTAGCGGTCCCGGGGGTGCGCGGCGTGCAGCGCGCGGACGGTGTTGAGCACGGTGTTGCCGGTGGAGAACTCGTCGTCGACCAGGACCAGCGGCCCGTCGCCGGCGAGCAGCGCCGGGTCCTCGGGCAGCAGCAGGTGCGAGGTGGCGTGCGAGTGCTCCTCCTCGAAGCCGCCGACCGGCTCGACGCCGTCGACCGGGCGGCGGGTGGAGTGCAGGTACGGGGCGTCCAGGCCGTCGGCGACGCTGTGGCCGAGCGCGGTGGCGGTCTCCGCGTAGCCGAGGACGACCGCCCGGGCGGCGTCCTCGGGGCCGAGCAGCTCGCGGACCCGGCGGCCGAGCTCCAGCCCGGCGCCGTGCACCACGGCGGGGAGCTGCGGCACGTGCTTGCCGAGCACGTGGGAGACCAGCAGGTGGGCGCGGCGCGGGTTGCGGCGCAGGGCGAGCCCGATCAGCTCCCGCAGCTCCGGCGAGCCGGTGAGCCCGATGCCGAGCCGGTCGGTGACCCACTGGCCGGTCCACGGCGCCGGGGCGGGGTGCTGTGCGGTCAAGACTCCTGCTTTCGGTGGTGCGGTCGTGCAGAGGTGCGGTCGTGCGGTCGTGCGGTCGTGCAAAGGTGCCCAGGGTACGCACGGGTGCCCGGGGATGCGGCGGGTCAGCCGCAGAGGCAGGCGCCCAGCAGCTCGGCGAAGCTGACGTCCTCGCGGGCCACCCCGAAGACGTCGGCGCGCAGCAGCACCCGCTCCGCCCAGGCCCGGTGCGGCTTGGCCTCGTTCATCTTGTTGGTGTACGCGGAGCGCAGCACCCCGCCGCCGTCGCGGCTGAGGATGTCCTGCGCGTCGGAGTACTCCTCGTGCGTGACCACCGAGAGGGCGTGCACGGCGGGCACGTGGCTGGGGTGGATACAGGTCTTGCCGAGCAGGCCGTTGGCGCGGTCGAGCTCGATCTCGCGGATCAGCCCGTCCAGGTCGTGCTCGATGATGCGCTGCCGGACGCCGTCGGCCGGCGGGTGCGCCTCGGCGAACGGGGTGCGGCGCAGCTGCGGCTTGAACATGCGCTCCTGCACCGGGAAGTACTCCCAGACCGGGCCGGTCACGGTGAACCCGGTGCCGTCGGCGCGGCCGAGCACGTTGACCACGTCGCCGATGACGCCGGCGACCAGGGCCACGTCGTAGGCGGTGAGGTCGGGCGAGCGGCGCAGTCCGTACGCGGAGCACAGGTCGGTGACACCGAGCCGGACGGCGAGGATGCGCTCGCGGTGCTTGTCGAGCAGCCGGGCGACGGCGAAGAGCTGCTCGCGGCGGGTCTCCAGGTGGGCGAGCTCGGGCGACTCCAGCACCGGCATGGCGAACAGCCGCTGGCCGGAGCGCTCCTCGGCGGCGGTGAGCGCCTCCAGGAAGGCGCCGCCGCTCTCCTCGGTGAACTTGGGCACCACGTAGCCGGCCAGCAGCCGCACCGCGGGGCCGAGCCGTGCGGTGAGGTCGGTGATCTGCGCGGCGGCGCGGACCCGGACGAACAGCAGCGGCAGGCCGGTGGCGCCGGTGGCGGCGAGCTCGCCGAGCTGGGCGACGAGGTTCTCCTCGGCGGCCGGCACCTCGTGGTCGGCGATCGCGTCCTCCAGGCAGAGCACCATGGAGACCACGCCGCGGGCGGCCTGCTTGCGGATGTCGGCGGCCAGCGTGCTGCGGGTGGCGGGGCTGTAGAGGGTCGCGCCGAGCGCGGTGGAGAGCACGGAGGGTGCGCTGCCGAGGTCGAAGTCGACCGGCTGGTGCAGGAAGAGCCGTTCGCGGACGTCGTCGGCGAGGTGGCCGAAGTGGCGCAAGCTGCACTCCCTGCAATCGTGGTGGCGGCCCGGTCACCGGGCGGGATTGGGCTGACGTCCCGACAACAGGGACGAACAGCGGGGCCCGATGGTTTCGCGGGTAAAGGCGGCGCGGTCGCCCTCGCGTCCGCCGCGTCGCGTTCGCCGAGGTGGGTGGTGTACCGGGAGCCGTTGGCCGCTAATCGTACGGTCCTTCAGGGCTTTGCAAAGACCTGAAACATCGAATTCTCGGAAGGTTACCCGGTGCGACACAAAACCCCCCTCCGGGGTGGTGGCGGCCCGCATTGTCCGCGGAGGGCGGGGCCGGGCAGGATTGGGGCATGACGCACGTGATGGCGAAGGGCGCCAACATCCCGCTGACGGCCGCCGCCGTCCGCGCCGTGCTGCGCTGGTCGGCGACGCCCGGCGCACCCGACGTGGACGTCTCCGCGCTGCTGGTCGCCGCCGACGGCAAGGTCCGTTCGGATGCCGACTTCGTCTTCTACAACCAGCCGAGGCATCCTTCGGGCCTGGTGCGCCACCTGCCCAAGCAGCAGGCCGGCGCCGGGGACGAGGTGTCGGACGCGGTCGAGATCGACCTCGGCAGGCTGGCCGAGGACGTCGACCGGGTGGTGATGGCGGGCTCCTCCGAGGAGGGTTCCTTCCCGTCGGTGCCGCGGCTGCGGGTGCTGGTCTTCGACGTCGCGGCCGGCGAGGGCGCCGATCCGCTCGCCGAGTTCCCCGTCACCGACAGCGGCGACGTCACCGCGCTGGTGGCCGGCGAGTTCTACCGGCGGGCGGGCGGGTGGAAGTTCCGGGCGATCGGCCAGGGCTACGCCACCGGCCTGAGCGGGCTGGCCACCGACTACGGCATCGCGGTCGAGGACGGCGAGGAGGTCGCGGACGCGCTGCCGCCCGTGGACGGCCCGCCGGCGCCCGAGCCTGCCGTGCCCGCGGCCGACCTGCCGGAGGAGCCGGACATCTACACGCTGGCACCGGCCGCTCCCCAGGCGGCCCCTGCGCCACCGCCGCCCAGCGCCCCGCCGACGGTGGGCACCCCGGCGGCCCCGGCGCCCGCCGGGTACGGCTACCCGCAGCCGTCCGCCGCGCAGGCCGGCGGGTACGGCTACCCGCCCCAGCAGCCCCAGCCCCAGCAGCAGCCCCAGCAGTCGCCCCAGCCCGGTGGCTACGGCTACCCCCAGCAGCAGCCGGGGTACGGCTACCCGCAACAGCAGCAGCCGGCGCCCGGCTACGGGTACCCGCAGCAGCAGCCCGCCCCGCAGGCCCAGCCGCAGGCCCAGCAGGCCGCCCAGCAGCCGGCCCCGCAGCCGACGGGTGCGCCCGGATTCGCGCTGCCGCCGCAGGGCCCGCAGTTCCAGCCGCGCTGACCGCCGGGGCGCGCCGTCCGCACGGCGCGCCCCCGGAAACGTCCGGCCGGATCAGGCCGGATCAGGCCGCCGGCCCGGCCGGGCCCTTGTAGCCGCGCTGCCACTGCATGCCGAAGCCGTACAGCCGGTCCAGATCCGACTGGAACCCGTGCACGTAGCGCACCTCGCGGCGGACGGTGAGCTGGCCGTCGCCGGAGTTCTCGATCAGCACCACCGCGCAGGAGCGCGCGGCCGGCGCCCGCTCGTCCAGCTTGATCTCGATCCGCGGACCGGTCTGCGGCACGATCGTCACGGTGGCGTGGGTGTGGCCGAACGCGGGCGTGTCGTCGTAGATGTAGACGAAGATCAGCAGCCGCCGGAACTGGTCCTTCTTCTCCAGGTTGACGTACATCGTCTCGCCGGACGGGGCGCCGTAGACGTCGTCGCCGCTCAGCTTGATGTACGGCGGCCGGTTGAGGTCGCCGAAGTAGCCGCCCAGCGGCTGGACGACCCCGCGGCTGCCGTCGGCCAGCTCGTACATGCAGGCCAGGTCCAGGTCGACGCTGACCGGCGCCCGGTCCAGCGACTGCGGCGCCATCGGACGCAGGTTCCGCAGGTCGAACAGGTTGCGCAGACCGCCACCCCCGGACGGACGATCCGCCGAACGGGTGGTCCAGTGCAGGTTGACGTACAGATACCCGGTGGTCGCCGCCGCACCGGTCAGCGCGTGCTGCGGTTGGGACTTGGTCAGCGTGACCTTGAACTGCCCCCCGGAGTCCACTCCCCTGCGGTCCCCCTTGAGGAACTCCCAGACCGAGACCATGGCGTCCGCCCTCCCCCTCTCCCGGCCGTCCGGCCGGTGATCGCCCTCCGTCGTGCACCGTGCTCGTATCGTCCCATCAGAGCCATACCCCACCGACGACGATGAGCCACCGTCAGTCCTCCGCCTGGCGGCCGATCGCCGCCTCCCGTACCATGCCGGGCCGTTGGACGCGATATCGTCGGTGCCGCACAGGAGTCCCCGACGTCCCGTGCGGCGGCGTCCACGACGCCCCGTCAGGATCCCGACCCGCCCGGGCCGCCTCCTGTGCCCGACCGCGTTCCATCCCCCTGTCCTGCGGAAATTCGAGGCCCGACCCACGATGAACCTCTCCTCCATACAGCTGGTATGGGCCGTCATCGGCGGCGCAGCCCTGCTGTTCACCGCCGTCCTGGTGGCCGTGCTGCGCGTCAAGAACAACAAGACCGACGAGAACACCGACTCCTGGGAGCGCAGCGAGGAGCGCCGCCGCCGCAAGGAGGCGGTCTACGGCGGCGCCTCCTACGTGCTGCTGTTCTGCTGCGCCGGTGTCGCGGCCGCGCTCTCCTTCCACGGCCTGGTCGGCTTCGGCCAGGAGAACCTGGGTCTGTCCGGCGGCTGGGAGTACCTCGTCCCGTTCGGCCTCGACGGTGCCGCGATGTTCTGCTCGGTGCTCGCCGTGCGCGAGGCCAGCCACGGTGACGCGGCGCTCGGCTCGCGCCTGCTGGTCTGGCTGTTCGCGGTGGCCTCGGCCTGGTTCAACTGGGTGCACGCCCCGCGCGGCGGTGCCCACGACGGCGCCCCGCAGTTCTTCGCCGGCATGTCGATCTCGGCCGCGGTGCTGTTCGACCGGGCGCTGAAGCAGACCCGCCGGGCGGCGCTGCGCGAGCAGGGCCTGATCCCGCGGCCGCTGCCGCAGATCCGCATCGTCCGCTGGCTGCGGGCGCCCCGCGAGACCTACGCGGCGTGGTCGCTGATGCTGCTGGAGAACGTGCGCAGCCTGGACGAGGCGGTCGACGAGGTCCGCGAGGAGCGGCAGGCCAAGCAGGAGGCGAAGCTGCGGGCCCGCTCGGCGGACCGCCGCGAGCGCGCCGAGCTGAAGGCGATCGCCCGCTCGCAGGGCGGGGTGCTCTCCCGGGCGCGCGGCGGCCGCGAGGTGCCGGCGCTGACCGCGGCCGGTGCGGGCGAGTCCTCCGCTACGGAGCCTGCTCTAGCCGACGAGGACCCGATGGCCAAGGTCGGCCCCTCCGCGCTGGAGCCCGCCGCCCTCACCGCCGGCCGGCGCCCCCGCGCCGCCGTCGGCAGCTCCTCCAGCATCGACCTGACGCTGGACGAGGACACCCTGTCGATGCCGAAGCTGGACTCGCTGGAGCGCAAGCTCCGCGCGATCGAGCAGCAGCTCGGCTGACCCCGGCGACGCCGTCCCCCCGGCGACGCACCGGCGACACGAAGGGGCCCCGCACACCGAGGTGTGCGGGGCCCTTCGCCGTGACCGCGCCCGGATCAGACCGAGGTCGTCTCCGGTTCGGAGGTCTCCAGCGCCTGCTCGCGCCGGTTGCGGACCACCGAGGAGGCGAGCGCCGCACCGATGAAGCCGACGCCGATCAGGCCGGTGACCAGCTCCGGGATGTGGTACTCGATCGAGGCCAGCAGGATCAGCGCCAGCGCGCCGATCGCGTAGTGGGCGCCGTGCTCCAGGTACACGTAGTCGTCCAGGGTGCCCTTGCGGACCAGGAAGACGGTGAGCGAGCGGATGTACATGGCGCCGATGCCCAGACCCAGGGTGATCATGAAGATGTCCTGGGAGATGGCGAAGGCGCCGACCACGCCGTCGAAGGAGAACGACGCGTCCAAGACCTCCAGGTAGAGGAAGAGGAAGAACGCGGCCTTGCCGCCGACCTGGACGATCGACTTGCCGGTCTTCTCGGCCTCCTCCTCGGCCTCCTCCTGCGCCTCCAGGCCGGACTCGAAGACGCCCGAGAGGCCGTTGACGGCGAGGTAGGTGGCGAGGCCCATCAGGCCGGCCAGCAGCACCGTCTCGGCGTGCTCGGCGGCGAAGAGACGGGCGGACACGGCCAGCACGACCAGCGCGATGACCGAGGAGAGGGCGTCCAGCTTGCCGATCTTCTCGAGCGGCTTCTCCAGCCAGCGCAGCCAGTTGAAGTCCTTCTCCTCGAAGATGAAGTCGAGGAAGATCATCAGCAGGAAGATGCCGCCGAAGGCCGCGATGGCCGGGTTGGCCGCCTCGAGGTAGTCGGCGTAGGTCTGGCCGTTGTAGGTCTTGGTGGAGTCCAGGGCCAGCTCGATGACCGTGCCCGGCGCGAGGTGGGCCGTCAGGCCGACCACCAGCAGCGGGAAGATCAGGCGCATGCCGAAGACGGCGATCAGGACGCCGACCGTCAGGAAGATCTTCTGCCAGAAGGCGTTCATCCGCTTCAGGACGGTGGCGTTGACGACGGCATTGTCGAACGAGAGGGAGATCTCGAGGATCGAGAGGATCAGCACGACGCCGAACCCTTCGGCCCCCCAGATCAGGCCGGCTGCGATGAGGCCGACGATCGTGATGGCGAAGGACCATCCGAATGTGCGGAGGAACACGGGGTCAGTTACCTTTCGATTTCATGTCCACGGGCGTGTTTTCGGCGGCGGACTTTACTGGACGTTTACGCCGAAATCCAGGGCGATGCCGCGCAGGCCCGAGGCGTAGCCCTGGCCGACGGCGCGGAACTTCCACTCGCCCTGGTAGCGGTAGAGCTCGCCGAAGATCATCGCGGTCTCCGTGGACGCGTCCTCGGTGAGGTCGTATCGGGCGATCTCGCGCCCGTCCGTCAGGTTGACCACGCGGATGTAGGCGTTGGACACCTGCCCGAAGTTCTGGATCCGGGCCTCGGCGTCGTAGATCGACACCGCGAAGACGACCTTGTCGACCTGGACGGGCACCAGGTCGAGGTTGACCTGAACGACCTCGTCGTCCCCGTCGCCGTCGCCGGTGAGGTTGTCGCCCTGGTGCTCGACCGACCCCTCGGGGCTGCGCAGGTTGTTGTAGAAGACGAAGTACTCGTCGCCGAGCACCCGGCCGCCGCCGCAGAGCAGCGCACTGGCGTCCAGGTCGAACGGCGCGCCGGTGGTCGAACGGGCGTCCCAGCCCAGCCCGATCTGCACCTGCGTCAGGTTGGGCGCGGCCTTGGTCAGCGAGACGTTGCCGCCCTTGGCCAGCGTGACACTCATCTGGATTTCCTCCCAGTCCCCCCGTCCCCGGGGCCTCTCTGCCGGGCCGGCTCGGGCCTGCGACCGGCACGACGGGACGTACCCCAGATCTACGCCCCCGCACCGTCGCGCGATCCCGCACACCGGCCTGAACTTCCTGAACTACCTGCCCGCACCGCCGCGGACACGCAGCGGCCGGGGCCGGTACGGGAATGCACCCGTACCGGCCCCGGCCAAGAGTATGCAGCCGCCCCGGTCAGACGTTCACGCCGAAGTCCTGCGCGATGCCGCGCAGGCCGGAGGCGTAGCCCTGGCCGATGGCGCGGAACTTCCACTCCGCGCCGTTGCGGTAGAGCTCGCCGAAGACCATCGCCGTCTCGGTGGAGGCGTCCTCGGAGAGGTCGTACCGGGCGATCTCGGCGCCGCCGGCCTGGTTGAGCACGCGGATGAAGGCGTTGCGCACCTGGCCGAAGTTCTGCTGGCGGTTCTCGGCGTCGTAGATCGACACCGGGAAGACGATCTTGGCGACCTCGGCCGGAACGCCGGCGAGGTTGACCTTGATCTGCTCGTCGTCGCCCTCGCCCTCGCCGGTGAGGTTGTCGCCGGTGTGCTCGACCGAGCCGTCCTGGCTGGTGAGGTTGTTGAAGAAGACGAAGTCGGCGTCGGAGCGGACCTTGCCCTGGTCGGTGCAGAGCAGGGCGCTGGCGTCCAGGTCGAAATCGGTGCCGGTGGTGGTGCGGACGTCCCAGCCGAGGCCGACGATCACGGCCGCCAGGCCAGGGGCCTCCTTGGTGAGGGAGACGTTGCCGCCCTTGCTCAGGCTGACACCCACTAGTCCTCCAAAGGTGCGGGAGGCACGTGCTGGTGCCCCCGGTGGTGCGGGTCCGGGCCACCCCGTGCGGGGCACCCGTCCTGCCAACGGCCCGATCGTAGTGCCGGGTTCCCCACCGGTCCGCCAGGAAAACCCGGCGCGTCGGACAACCGTCCGAACGCGCCGGGCCCGGGCGGGGCGCCCCCGACGATCAGAGCGCGCCGAGGGCGGCCAGGTATTCCTGCTCGTCGCGGGCGTCCGGCAGCCCGTTGACCACGGACCAGCGGACGGCGCCGGCCTTGTCGATCACGAAGGTGCCGCGGACCGCGCAGCCCTTGTCCTCGGCGAAGACGCCGTAGGCGCGGGAGACCTCGCCGTGCGGCCAGAAGTCGGACAGCAGCGGGTAGTCCAGCCCCTCCTGGTCGGCGAAGACGCGCAGCGTGAACGGCGAGTCGTTGGAGACCGCCAGCACCTGGACGTCGTCGTTCTGCAGGCGCGGCAGCTCCTTCTGGATCGCGCACACCTCGCCGGTGCAGACACCGGTGAAGGCGAACGGGTAGAAGACCAGGACGACGTTCTTCTCGCCCCGGAAGTCGGAGAGCTTCACGAGCTCGCCGTGCTGGTTCTTGAGCTCGAAGTCCGGAGCCTGGGTGCCGACCTCGATGGCCATGGATGGGACCTTCCTCGTCGTGGTGCCGCGGCCGCGGAGCGCGGCCTCGGGACAGGGGCATCCTCGCATCCGTCCGGGTGGTTTCGGCCGTTCGGGTGAGATGGGCGGAGGCCCGGCCCCATGGTTTCGCCCTCGGTGAACATCCGCACCGGCGGCAGCCACAACATGGCGGGGCATGCCGAAGGGCCCCGCTGGAGGATGCTCCAGCGGGGCCCTCGACGGTCGTTCCGTAGGTCAGCGCTTCCCGGAGCGTGCGGCCTTCGGGGTGGCCAGGCGGGTGCCGGCCCAGTCCTTGGCGATCGCGACCGAGCTGGTCTGCGACAGGCCGGCCGTCTTGGCGGCGTCGGCGATCTCGTGCGCCTCGACGTGGCCGTCACGGCCGGTCTTGGGCGTCAGCAGCCAGATCAGACCGCCTTCGGCGAGGTACTCCAGCGCGTCGACGAGGGCGTCGGTGAGATCCCCGTCCTCCTCGCGGTGCCACAGCAGGACGCCGTCGGCGACGTCGTCGTAGTCCTCGTCGACGAGATCGCTGCCAGTGATGGACTCGATGCCCTCGCGGAGCTCCTGGTCACTGTCTTCGTCGTACCCGAGCTCCTGGATGATCTGGCCTTCTTCGAAGCCGAGACGAGCTGCCGGGTTGGACTTGTCCGCGGGGTCCGCGGTCGCGCTCACGGGAATAACCTCCAGTATTCGGCTCGGCGTCCATGCCGAGGCTGTGGGCGTAGTCCACACGTGCGCGGCGGTTCGCGCAAGTACCCGACACCCGATCCCACCCAAAGGTTGACGTGGGGAAGGGGGACACGCCGAGTGATGTGTTGGGAATCACACCCGTTTGCCCTTTTCTGCCCCGACCAATCATGCTTCGACCCCTGGCCCAGGTCCAGCACCGGCCGCACACGTGCCCGAGATGCGAACGGCATTCGGGGTCACCGCTCCGGCGGGCGTAGAGTCTCCTGTTGGCCCTCAGCCCGACCGCCCTTCCGGGCGGGAGGGACCCAGGTCGGACCACCTCTTCGTAACACCACAACCGGGGGTGCGCAGGACGGGCGACGACGCCCCCCGCACCACCCCCCGACCGGCCCGCCCACCAGGCGGAACGGTTACCGATCGGTAGAGATGACGGATCTCCGAGTCGCGGTACACGATGGAGGCGGCGCGACACACCTCAGTTTCGACCGACAGTGAAGGAACAGCGTGGCTTCCGGATCCGATCGCAACCCGATCATCATTGGCGGCCTTCCGAGTCAGGTCCCGGACTTCGATCCCGAGGAGACCGCGGAATGGCTGGAGTCGCTCGACGCGGCCATCGACGAGCGGGGGCGTGAGCGCGCCCGCTACCTGATGCTCCGCCTGATCGAGCGCGCCCGCGAGAAGCGTGTCGCCGTGCCCGAGATGCGCAGCACGGACTACGTCAACACCATCGCGACCAAGGACGAGCCGTTCTTCCCCGGCAACGAGGAGATCGAGCGCAAGATCCTCAACGCGACCCGCTGGAACGCGGCCGTGATGGTCTCCCGGGCGCAGCGCCCGGGCATCGGCGTCGGCGGCCACATCGCCACCTTCGCCTCCTCCGCGTCCCTGTACGACGTGGGCTTCAACTACTTCTTCCGCGGCAAGGACGCCGAGGGCGAGTCCGGCGACCAGATCTTCTTCCAGGGTCACGCCTCCCCCGGCATCTACGCCCGCGCGTTCCTGCTGGACCGACTCACCGAGCAGCAGCTCGACGCGTTCCGCCAGGAGAAGTCGAAGGCCCCCTACGGCCTCTCCAGCTACCCGCACCCGCGGCTGATGCCGGACTTCTGGGAGTTCCCGACCGTGTCGATGGGCCTCGGCCCGCTCGGCGCGATCTACCAGGCCCGGATGAACCGGTACCTGGAGCACCGCGGCATCAAGGACACCTCCGACAGCCACGTCTACGCCTTCCTCGGCGACGGCGAGATGGACGAGCCCGAGTCGCTCGGCCAGCTGTCGCTCGCCGCGCGCGAGGGCCTGGACAACCTGACCTTCGTGGTCAACTGCAACCTGCAGCGCCTCGACGGCCCGGTCCGCGGCAACGGCAAGATCATCCAGGAGCTGGAGTCGCAGTTCCGCGGCGCCGGCTGGAACGTGATCAAGCTGGTCTGGGACCGCAGCTGGGACCCGCTGCTCGCGCAGGACCGCGACGGCGTCCTGGTGAACAAGCTGAACACCACGGTGGACGGCCAGTTCCAGACGTACGCCACCGAGACCGGCGCGTACATCCGCGAGCACTTCTTCGGCGGCGACCTGCGCCTGCGCGCCATGGTCGAGAACATGTCCGACCACGAGATCCAGCACCTGGGCCGCGGCGGCCACGACCACCGCAAGGTCTACGCCGCGTTCAAGGCCGCCCGCGAGCACAAGGGCCAGCCGACGGTCATCCTCGCCCAGACGGTCAAGGGCTGGACGCTCGGCCCGAACTTCGAGGGCCGCAACGCGACGCACCAGATGAAGAAGCTGACGGTCGAGGACCTGAAGCGCTTCCGCGACCGCCTGCACCTGCCGATCACCGACAAGCAGCTGGACGAGGGCTACGCGCCCTACTACCACCCGGGTCGCGACTCGGAGGAGATCCAGTACATGCACGACCGCCGGCGCGAGCTCGGCGGCTACGTGCCGACCCGCAAGGTGCGCCCGCGCAAGCTGGAGCTGCCCGGCGACGACGCGTACAAGGCGGTCAAGAAGGGCTCCGGCAACCAGACCATCGCCACCACCATGGCGTTCGTCCGGCTGCTCAAGGACCTCATGCGGGACAAGGGCATCGGCAACCGCTTCGTGCCGATCGCGCCGGACGAGTACCGCACCTTCGGCATGGACTCGCTCTTCCCGTCCGCCAAGATCTACAACCCGCTCGGCCAGACCTACGAGTCGGTCGACCGCGAGCTGCTGCTGGCGTACAAGGAGTCCCCGACCGGCCAGATGCTGCACGACGGCATCTCCGAGGCGGGCTGCACCGCCTCGCTGATCGCCGCCGGCTCGTCCTACGCGACGCACGGCGAGCCGCTGATCCCGGTGTACGTCTTCTACTCGATGTTCGGGTTCCAGCGCACCGGCGACCAGTTCTGGCAGATGGCCGACCAGCTGGCCCGCGGCTTCGTGCTCGGCGCCACCGCCGGCCGCACCACGCTGACCGGCGAGGGCCTGCAGCACGCCGACGGCCACTCGCACCTGCTGGCCTCGACCAACCCCGCTGTCGTCGCGTACGACCCGGCGTACGGCTACGAGATCGCCCACATCGTGCAGGACGGCCTGCGCCGCATGTACGGCTCCAGCGCGGAGTTCCCGACCGGCGAGGACGTCTTCTACTACCTCACCGTCTACAACGAGCCCATCAAGATGCCGGCCGAGCCGGAGGGCGTCGACACCGACGGCATCCTCAAGGGCCTGTACCGGCTCAAGGGCGGCGAGGCCGGCGCGATCCCGGCGCAGATCCTCGCCTCCGGCGTGGCCGTGCCGTGGGCCCTGGAGGCCCAGCGCATCCTCGCCGAGGAGTGGAACGTCAAGGCCGACGTGTGGTCCGCGACCTCGTGGAACGAGCTGCGCCGCGACGCCGTCGAGGTGGAGGAGTTCAACCTGCTCCACCCGGAGGAGCCGCAGCGCGTCCCGTACGTGACCGCCAAGCTCCAGGGCGCCGAGGGTCCGTTCGTCGCGGTGTCCGACTGGATGCGCGCGGTGCCGGACCAGATCTCCCGCTGGGTGCCGGGCACCTGGCAGTCGCTGGGTGCGGACGGCTTCGGCTTCGCCGACACCCGCGGTGCGGCCCGTCGCTTCTTCCACATCGACGCGCAGTCGGTCGTCCTCGCGGTGCTCACCGAGCTCGCCAAGCAGGGCAAGGTCGAGCGCAGCGTGCTGAAGTCCGCGATCGACCGCTACCAGCTGCTCGACGTGGCCTCGGCCGACCCGGGTGCGGCCGGCGGCGACGCCTGATCCGCTGGATCCGGTCCGGAGGGCCGGCCGCCCCGCAGGGGGTGGCCGGCCCTCCGGCGTTCCCGGCTCACGCCGTCCGGTTCACGCCACGTCGTTCACGTCACGGTGAAGGTGTTCAGGACGGTGGAGAACTGCTGCCGGGCGACCGTCCAGTCCTCCTCGGGCGAGGCCGCGTAGATCGCGTACTCGGTGCCGTCCGGGGCGATGAACGCCTGGTCGATCGCGTGCCGCGGGTTGCCCTGCTGGTCGGTGGAGGTGAACTCCCAGAGCGCGCCCTCGCGGCCCTGGTAGACGTTCGGCTGCAGGACGACCCGGGTGTAGTCGGGCTGGGCGGAGACGGTCTGCTCCAGCTCCAGGAAGTGCGCCTCGGGTGACTGGGCGGCACCCGGTGCGACGCCGAAGCGCAGCAGGTGCAGGCCGCCGTCCGGGGAGTAGTCGATCTGGCCGCCCGACTCGCTGCGGGTCCAGCCCTGCGGCACGGCCACCCGGAATCCCGCCGGGTCGTCGCTCCACCGGAAGCCTGCCGGGGCCGGGGTGCCGGCCGGCGTGGGCGTGGGGGTGGGCGTCGGGCTGGGTGTCGGACTCGGCGTGGGCGTCGGCGTGGGGGTGGGCGTCGGGCTGGGCGTCGGCGTCGCGGTGGGGGCGGCCGTGGTCGGGGAACCGGCGGCCGAGGAGGTGTTGGGCTCGTCCGAGCCGCCGAGCAGGGCGAAGGCCACGCCGCCGGCCAGTGCCGCCGCCACCAGCACGCCCGCGGCGATCAGCCAGGCCCGGCGTCGGCCGCGCGCCGGCCCGGCCCCGTCGGCGGGCTCCTGCGGCGGTTCCGCGGCCGTCGGCTCCCCCGGCGGCGGGGCGGCCGCGGACAGCGCTGCCGGGGCGGGGACGGGCGTCGGCGGCGTCGCCACGGTGGGCACGCCGAGGACGGGAGTGGCCCGCTCGGTGGGCGCCTGCACGGCCCGCGGCCGGCCTCCCGCGAGCTCGTGCAGCATCGCCAGGGCCTCGGGGGCGGTGGGCCGCTCGGCCGGGTCCTTGCGCAGCAGCGCCTCCAGGACGGGCGCCAGCGGGCCTGCGTTGCGCGGCTCCGGCAGCGGGTCGGCGACCACCGCCTGCAGGGTGCTCATGGTGGTCGTCCGGTGGAACGGGGACTGACCCTCGACCGCCGCGTACAGCGTCGCGCCGAGCGACCAGAGGTCCGACTCGGGGCCGGGCCGGTGGCCGGTGACCCGCTCCGGGGCCACGTAGTCGGGCGAGCCGACGATGTCGCCGGTGCGGGTCAGGCCGGGGGCGCCGGCCAGCACGGCGATGCCGAAGTCGGTGAGGACGGCCCGTCCGCCGCGCTCCAGCAGGATGTTGGCGGGCTTGACGTCGCGGTGCAGCACGCCGTTCCGGTGCGCCTCGTCGAGGGCGGCGAGCACCTGCTCGCCGATCCGGGCGGCGTCCTTGGGCAGCAGGGTGCCCTCCTCGGCGACGACCTCGGCGAGCGAGCGGCCGTCGATCAGCTCCATGACGATCCACGGCCGGCCGGCCTCCTCCAGCACGTCGTACACGGTGATCACACCGGGGTGCTTGAGCATCGCGGCCGCGCGGGCCTCCTGCTCCATCCGCGCGCGGACGGCGGCGAGGTCCTCCTCGGGCAGGCCCGCGACGCTCAGCTCCTTGACCGCGACCCGGCGGGCGAGCTTGTCGTCCCGGGCCACCCAGACCGTGCCCATGCCGCCGCGGCCGAGCCGCCGCCCGAGCCGGTAGCGCCCCGCGAGCAGACGGCCGTCGGCGCCGCCCGCGTCACCCGTGCCGTGCGTGCCGTTCGAGTCGTTCGAGTCGTTCGAGTCGTCCGCCCCGCCGTCCGCCGGGGGCCCGCCGCTGTCCGCTGGGTCCATCGCCGTCCCCTGTGCCCCGTCAGAAAGTCCGTCCCGCCGCTCCGGCCGGACGGCCCCGCCCGGCTCCCAGTCTGGGCCCGGTGCCCCGGCCCGGCGACCGGGAGCGGCGGGACGGCGACGCAGCGCACCCGGCCGGGAGCGGACTCCCGACCGGGTGCGTGGGTGGTGCGACGGGCCGTGGTGCGCGGGCTGCGCGGGCGTCAGATGTGGACGGCCGGACCGGCGTCGTTGGCGCCGCGCTTGGTGAGCAGGCCGAGGCCGGCGGCGGCGAGCGCCACCACGGCGGCGACCACGAAGGCGAGCGACATGCCGCTGACGAAGGAGGTGTGGACGGCGTTCGCCATCGCGTCCACCGCCTGCTGCGGGGTACCGGCCGGGGCGGGCGGGGCGATGCCGAGCTGGGCGGCCTGGTTGAGGCCCTCGGCCTGGGCGCCCCGGACGGGCGGCAGACCGGCCTTCGCCCAGTTCTCCGGCAGCACGTCGGTGACCTTGGAGGCCATCACGGCGCCGAGCACGGCGGTGCCGAGGCTGCCGCCGACCTGCATGGCCGCCTGCTGCAGGCCGCCGGCCACGCCGGACAGCTCCAGCGGGGCGTTGCCGACGATCACCTCGGTGGCGCCGACCATGACCGGGCTCAGGCCCAGGCCCATCAGCACGAACCAGAGCGACATCACGCCGGTGCCGGAGTCGGTGGAGAGGGTCGACATGCCGAGCATGGCGGCGGTGGTGAAGAGCATGCCCGCGACGATCGGGATGCGCGGGCCGAGCTTGCCGATCGCGGCACCGGCGACCGGGGCGCCGACGATCATCATGCCGGTCATCGGCAGCAGGTGGACACCGGCGTCGACCGGGGCCATGCCGTGCACGTTCTGCAGGTAGAAGGTGACGAAGAAGACGCCGCCGAAGAAGGCGAAGGCCATCAGCACCATGAGCAGGGTGCCGGCCGACAGCGGCACCGAGCGGAACAGGCTGAGCGGGATCAGCGGCTCCTTCGCCTTCGTCTGCCAGAAGGCGAAGACGGCCATCGCGAGGACGGCGCCGCCGAGGAAGACCAGGGTCGCCGGGTCGCCCCAGCCCCAGACCGGGGCCTTGATGATGCCCCAGACCAGCATGAACATCGCCCCGGAGAGCAGCACGATGCCGGGGATGTCGAAGGACTTCGCGGCGTTCTCGGTCTTCACGTCGCGCAGGATCCACAGGCCGAGCGCCAGGGCGATCAGGCCGACCGGGATGTTGATGAAGAAGACCGACTCCCAGTTGACGTGCTCGACCAGCAGGCCGCCGACGATCGGGCCGGCCGCGGTGGAGGCGCCGATCACGCCGCCCCAGATGCCGATCGCCATGTTCAGCTTCTCGGCCGGGAAGGCGCCGCGCAGCAGGCCGAGCGCGGCGGGCTGCAGCAGCGCGCCGAACAGGCCCTGCAGCACGCGGAACAGGATGACGGTCTGAATGCTGCCGGCGAAGCCGATCGCGGCGGAGGTGGCGGCGAAGCCGGCCGCGCCGACCAGGAAGGTCGACTTGTGGCCGAACCGGTCGCCGATCTTGCCGGCGGTGATCAGGAAGACCGCGAGCGCCAGCAGGTAGCCGCTGGTCACCCACTGGATGTCGGCGGGCGAGGCGCCGAGGTCGGCCTGGATGGCCGGGTTGGCGATGGCGACGACGGTGCCGTCGAGGGCCACCATCATCACGCCGACCGCGACGGTCAGCAGGGTCAGCCAGGGGTGGCCCTGGAGGCCCCGGGAGCCGGTCGGCGGGGTGCCGGCGGACCGCGACGGCGCGTCCGCCTTCCCGGTCTTGACGACGGACGAACTCATGCGTGCCCTCCGGGCTTTCGGACGAGACGAGGGTGACGTGCTGCGGACGTGGCGAGGTGGCGCCGCGGGCCCACCCGTCCCCACGGCTGTCCGGCCCCGGCGGCGCCACTCGCGGGAACATTATGTCAGCTACTGACATTCGGCAATTCATGTCGTACGTCTGGCGCTGACATTTGGCAGAACCGCTATCGTGGTATCCGTCCCGCTCTGCCAGGAAAGGCGCCCTGCATGGCCCTGCCGCTCACCCCCTCCCGCACCGGACAGCCGGCCTCCGACTGCCGGGTCCTCGGACTGCGCGAGCGGAAGAAGCAGCGCACCAGGGACTCCCTCGTGGCGGCCGCCCACGGCCTCTTCCTCCGGCAGGGCTACGCCCGCACCACCGTCGACGAGATCGCCGCCAACGTGGACGTCTCGCAGCGCACCTTCTTCCGGTACTTCGCCAACAAGGAGGAGGTCGCGCTGGCCGTCCTCGCCGACGCCGAGGACTACTTCGTCGAGTGCCTGCGGCGCCGGCCCGCCGAGGAGACGCCGCTGCAGGCCATGCGGGCCTCCATCACCCAGACCTGGCAGGTGATGAGCCGGGACGAGGGCAGCGGACCGGGCGGCGTGCAGGCCGCACTGGAGCTGATCGACCTCATCGAGTCCACGCCGATGCTGCTCGCCGCCCACCTGCGGCGCACCATCGAGCAGGAGGGCGTGGTCACCGCGATCCTCGCCGAACGCGAGGGCCTCGACCCCGCCACCGACGTCCGGCCGCGGGTGCTCGCCGCCGCCTTCGGCGCCGTCATCCGGGTCTCCCACCTGTCGTGGACGGCCGACACCGCCGCCCACGCGGCCGGCCCCGACGGCATGATCGCCATCATCGAGCGCCACCTCGACCAACTCGGCCCCGCCCTCGCCGGCCCCTGGCGCAGCTGAGGAGTCACGAGCACCTCACCCAGGGGCGCGAGGGCCCGAGCAGCGCTCAGGGGCGTGTCACCCGGCACCTCCGGGCTTGCGGCACGGTGACGTTCGATCAGTTCCTGGAGACGGGCCTCGCCCTGCCCTCGGCGACCGAGCGGCTCACCCGGGAGACCGAGGTGACCCTGCGGGTCGGTGAGAAGACCTTCGCCATGGGCACCCCCGACTCCGGCCGGGTCTGCGCCAGGGCGCCCGAGGAGGAGCAGGCGGCCCTGCTCGCCGCCGATCCGGACACCTGTACTGTGGCCCCGTACATGGGCCGGCACGGCTGGTTGCCGGTCGAGCTGGGCCGGGCCGGTGCGGACGAGCCGCGTGAGCTGGTCACCGAGGCCCGGCGCAGCACCGCGCCCGAGCGACCGGTCCGGACGTTCGACGCCGAACGGGCAACCTGACGCCACGCCAGGTCCCTCTCCTGTGTGACTCATCACACGGTTTAGACTCTGCTCACCCCCAGCTCGGGCGTTCTACCCTGGCTGGCACAGCAGTCGTACCACCGTCGGGCCCCGCCCGCTGTCACGGTCACCGGCCCGAGGGAGAGTACGCCTATGCAGCGCAGGCGGGTCAAGCGGATGCTGATAGGCGCCTTCGCCGCCTCCGCCGTCCTGCTGGACGCCGGAGCGGCCGCCGCCCAGGCCGCCGCCTCGAACGAGCAGGTGGCGATCACCACCCCGCCGGCCGGCAGCGCCGCCTGGGTCGAGGACGAGTCGCTCGGCCGCGCCCTGCCCGACCCGGCCACCGCGGACGCGCCCGCCGTCGCCGCCTTCTTCGCCGGCCTGAGCGAGGCCGAGCAGGACCGCCTCGCCGAGGTGTATCCGCTGGTCGTGGGCAACCTCGACGGCGTCCCGGTGGCCCTGCGCTACCGCGCCAACCGGATCGCGGTCAGCGAGGAGGTCGAGCGGGCCCGCGAGCGCGCCGCCGACCACCGCCTCTCCCCGGTCGAGCGCGCGGCCGCCTCCGTCCGCGCCGACGACACCGAGCGGCTGCTCAAGCCGGGCCGGCAGATCCTCGCCTTCGACCCGCGCGGCCGCGGACTGGTCAGCGAGGCGTACGGCGACCTCGCCACCGCCGACCGGATCTCCGTGCTGGTGCCCGGCTCGGACGCGGACCTCGCCCACTTCGACCAGACCACCGACCCGCTGCGCTCGGTGACCGGCATGGCCCGGGCCCTGCTCGCCGAGGAGCACCGGCAGTCCCCCGGCACCCGCACCGCCGTGATCGCCTGGACGGGTTACGTCACCCCCTCGGGGCTCGGCCCGGACGCGGTGACCTCGCGGCTGGCCGAGGCCGCGGCGCCGCGGCTGCTGCGGCTGCTGGCCGGGCTGCGGGAGACCGGCAGCGCCACCCTCCCGCCGACGCTGTTCTGCCACTCCTACGGCTCGGTGGTCTGCGGCACCGCCGCCCCGTCGATCCACGGCTCGGCCCCGGCCGACGTGGTGGTCTTCGGCAGCCCGGGCATGGGCGTGCAGACCTCGGCCGAGCTCGGGCCGGGCGTGCGGGTGTGGGCCACCCGCAACCCCACCGACTGGATCGGCAACGTGCCGTACCTGGAGTTCGGCGGCTTCGGCCACGGCGCGGACCCGACGACGCAGGAGTTCGGCGCCGTGGAGGTCTCCTCGCTGGGCTCCAACGGCCACACCGGCTACTTCGCGGACGGCACCCAGAGCCTCCACAACTTCGGTTCGATCGCCCTCGGCGACTACGGCGACGTCACCCGCCGCCAGCCCTAGCTCGGCGGGTGACGTCCGCGGGCCGGGCTACTCGCGGCCGGCCGAGGTCGAGGACATGTCGGCGTAGCGGTTGCCGGTCACCAGGCCCGCGATCGGCTCCAGCTCGGCGAGCTCCTCGGCGGTGAGCCTCAGTCCGGCCGCGGCCGTGTTCTCGGCGAGCCGGCTGCGCTTGCGGGTGCCGGGGATCGGCACCACCGTCAGCCCGTGGACCTCGGCCCGCTGGTGCACCCAGGCCAGCGCGACCTGCGCGGCCGTGACGCCGCGCTCCGCGGCGATCTTCTGGATCGGCGCCACCAGGGCCGCGTTGCCCGCGGCGTTGGCACCGGAGAACTGCGGGTGGTAACGGCGGTAGTCGTCCGTGCTCAGCTGCTCGGCGGCGGTGAACGCGCCGGTCAGGAAGCCGCGGCCGAGCGGCGAGTACGGCACGAAGGCGACCCCGAGCTCGGCGGCGGCGGGCACCGCGGTGCGCTCGACGTCCCGCGAGAAGATCGACCACTCGGACTGCAGGGCGGCGATCGGGTGCACCGCGTACGCCTCGCGCAGTTCGGCGCCGGTGACCTCGGAGAGTCCGAGGTGGCGGACCTTGCCGGCCTGCACCAGCTCGGCCATCGCGCCCACCGACTCGGCGAGCGGCACCTGCGGGTCGCGGCGGTGCATGTAGTAGAGGTCGATCACGTCGATGCCGAGGCGCTGCAGCGAGGCGTCGACCGCGCTGCGGATGTACGCCGGGTCGTTGCGGACGCCCCGGTACGTCGGGTCGTCCGCGCGCCGCTCGATGGCGAACTTGGTCGCCAGCACCACGCGGTCGCGGTTGGCGCGGACGAAGGGGCCGACCAGTTCCTCGTTGTGGCCGGAGCCGTAGATGTCGGCGGTGTCGAACAGGGTGACGCCCAGGTCGAGGGCGGCGTCGAGGGTGGCCAGCGCCTCCTCGGTGTCGGTCGGACCGTAGAACTCGCTCATTCCCATGCAGCCGAGGCCCTGGATGCCGACGACGGGGCCGTTGGTGCCGAGCGGTGCGGTGGGGAGGGTCATGCGCTCTTCTGCTTCCTGCCGGGCGCGTCCGCGGCCGCGGCGCCGGCCGAGGGGCCGGTCGCGCCGTCGCCGGGGAGGCTGGACGAATAGATGTCGATCTTGTGGTCGAGCACGGCGAGCGTGGCGTGCAGATCGGCGATCCGCTGCCGGACCTCCTCGCGCTGCGCGACGAGGATGTCGTGCCGCTCGCCCATGGTGTGGTCGCCTTCCCGGACCAGCTCCACGTAGCGCAGCATGTCCGCCACCGGCATCCCGGTCAGCCGCAGCCGGCCCAGGAAGGCCAGCCGGGCCAGGTCGGCGCCGTTGTAGCGGCGCTGTCCCGAGTGCGAGCGGTCCACCGGGTCGAGCAGGCCGATCCGCTCGTACCAGCGCAGGGTGTGCGCGGTCAGACCGGTGGTCGCGGAGACCTCGCTGATCGTGTGCCATTCGCTGCGCACGGGCTCGGCCGGCTCGTCCTCGTGCGTGCAGGCGAGCGGATCGGCGAGAACGGACGCGGAGCGGACGGGCGGTGCCACGGAGGCCTCCTCGGTGGTCGGCGACGGCTACGACGCTACTGAGTTGGAGTGCACTCCAAGCAAGCCTGCCACGCGGCGCCGGCCGGCGGGCGGCTATGGTCGGCGCATGCAGAGCTTGCGGATGATCGAGGACTGGCCGGTGCCGAACGCGGCGGCCGCGGTGGTGCGGGGCACGGACGGGGCGGTGCTCGGCGCGCACGGGACGCAGGAGCACCTCTTCCCGCTGGCGTCGGTGACCAAGCTGCTGTCCGCGTACGCCGCGCTGGTCGCCGTCGAGGAGGGCGTCTTCGAACTCGACGACCCGGCGGGGCCCGAGGGCTCGACCGTCCGTCACCTGCTCGCCCACACCTCGGGGCTGGCCTTCGACGAGCACCGGGTGATGGCGCAGCCCGGCACCCGGCGGCTCTACTCCAACGCCGGCTTCGACGTCCTCGCCGACACCCTGGAGAAGGCCTCCGGCATCCCGTTCGCGCAGTACGCGCAGGAGGCCGTCTTCCGGCCGCTCGGGATGCATGCCACGCTGATCAACACCGCGCACCGGGCGCCGGCCGGCGCGGGCGGCCTGTCGACCGTGGCCGACCTCGCCCTGTTCGCCGCGGAGCTCCAGGCCCCGCGGCTGCTCGACCCGACCACCGTGCAGCGGGCCACCCGCGAGGTCGCCTTCCCCGGTCTCGGCGGCGTCCTGCCCGGCTTCGGCCACCGGCGGCCCAACGACTGGGGGCTCGGCTTCGAGATCCGCGGCGCCAAGGACCCGCACTGGACGGGCACCACCAGCTCGCCCGGGACCTTCGGCCACTTCGGCCAGTCCGGCACCTTCCTCTGGGTCGACCCCGCCGCCGGTGTGGCCACCGTCGCCCTGACGGACCGTGACTTCGGCCCCTGGGCCGCCGAGGTCTGGCCGCTCTTCACCGACGCCGTCCTCGCCGAACTCCGGGGCTGACGGGGCCGTTCCGGGCGCGGGGGCACCCGGCCCGGTGCCCGGAACGGGCCTTGCACGGCCGCGCCCGGCTGCGGTAGATCATCGGTCATGCATTCGACGTCCGTGTCGCGGGTGCGGCAGCTGATGACGGTTCAGGGCTACCGCGGGCCCGTCCTGCTCGCCCTGCTCGTCCTCCTCGTCGCGGCCGTGCCGCGGGCGACCGGGATCGTCGCGGTCGGTGGTGCCGTGGTCGCCGTGTGCCTGGTGGCGCTGGGGGCCCTGGGCTGCGTCGCCGCGCTCGTCGCCGCCGCCATGCCCGTCGCCGCCGCGACCGCCCTGTGGCGTCGCCGCGGTCGGCTCCGCAGGCCGGGCAACTCCGTCCTGGCGGGCTGCGCGGTCCTGGCCGCCGCGGCGCTGCTGGCGTTCAGCCTGCCCGCGGCGGACTGGGCGATGGCCTTCGTGGCGCTCGCGGGGGGTGCCGCCACCGTCGTGCTCTGGTTCGGCTGGCTGTTCTCCGACGCACCCGCCGCCGCCGTGCGGCCGGCCGGCAACTGGCGGTGGGCGGTGTCGCCGCTGCTGCTGGCGGCCACCGCGGTGCTGCTGCACTTCCAGGTGCCGCAGCAGGCCCGGTTCGCGCTGGCCCGTCCGGCGCTGAGCTCCTTCGCCGAACGGGCCGAACACGTGGCGGCCGGCGACGGCCGGCTGCCGCAGCCGTCGCACCTCGGCACGTACCCGGTCGACGACGTGACCGCGGTGGGTGTCCGCGGGTTCCGGTTCACCGTGCCGGGCAGCGGTCTGCTCGAACGCACCGGCTTCGCGTACCTGCCGGACGGGCCTCCGGAGGACGAGGTGTCCTACACCCACCGGTCCGGCCCCTGGTACACCTGGTCGGACCACGAGGACCTGTGAGGACCCCGCGGCCTCAGCCGTAGGTCAGCGGTGAGTGCATCTCCCAGAGCAGGAGTTCGGCGCCGTCCGGGCCGGCGGTGGGGTCGGTGAAGGCGTCGCCGGTGATGCGGACGGCGTCGCCGGGTTCGAGGGAGCGGCCGGCGCCGTGCGGTCCGGGGACGGTCCGGTAGCCGAGCGAGCCGGCGGTCAGGTGGACGTACCGGTAGGGCGCCTCGGGGAGCGCGGGCAGCGGCTGCCACGGGCCGGCGGTGACGAGGTACAGGGCGGCGTCGGAGCGGCGCAGCCGCAGGGCGTCCGACGCGGCGTCACGTTCCAGGCCGGAGGCGAGCAGGGTCAGCCCGTCCTCGGCGGGTTCGACCTTCCGCAGGCCGTACGCGGGCGGGGTGCCGAAGGTGTCGGGTTGCAGCCACATCTGGACGAAGCGGACGGGCACGGCGGAGCCGCCGAGGTTGCGTTCGGTGTGGCCGATGCCGGAGCCGGAGCTGAGGTGCTGGACCATGCCGGGGCGGACGACCCCGGCGTGCCCGTCGTCGTCGCGGTGGGCGAGCGCGCCCTCCAGCACCCAGGTGAGGATCTCGGTGTCGCGGTGGCGGTGCTCGTCGAAGCCGGCGCCGGGGGCGAGGGTCTCCTCGTTGCAGGCGAGCAGCGCGCCGAAGTGGGTGTTCTTCGGGTCGTAGTGCCCGGAGAAGGAGAAGGAGTGCCGGGTCTCGATGCCCTCGGCCGGGGTGGAGCGGTAGCGCTCGGGCGCCCGGCGGAGGTCGGCACGGCCGCGGTCTCGGGTCTCGGTCACCCGCTCACGGTAGCCGGTGCGGCGCGGCGGGCGGCCGGTGCGGTCCGGCGCGCCGGGTTCCCACCGGCGGGGGGTGTGCACGAGCACGGCGTGTGGTGAGGCAGTCTTGTTCCTGTGCCAGCCGCATCAGCAAAGCCCGACAGCCCGAAGCCCGACAGCCCGAAGCCCGAGAGCGCGAGGGCCGACGGCGCGAAGGCCGACAAGAAGGCGGCCGCCCGCAAGGCGGCGCCGGCCGGGGAGCCGCCGCGCCCTCCGCGAGGTGGGCGGCTGACCGCGCAGGAGCGCAGACTGGCCGCCGAGCGGGCCGAGTTGCGCTCGGCGACGCTGAAGCGGCTGGAGAAGTCCTCGGGCAAGCTGGCCACCGCGGCGATCGCCCGGATGGACGACCAGCTGTCCTGGTACCGGCGGATGCCGCCGGAGCACCGGTCGTGGATCGGCCTGGTCGCGCAGGCGGGCATCGCGGCGTTCACCGAGTGGTACCGGCATCCGGAGGCGCCGCAGGCGATCTCCACGGACGTCTTCGGGACGGCGCCCCGCGAGCTGACCCGGGCGATCACCCTGCGGCAGACCGTGGAGCTGATCCGCACCACCATCGAGGTGATGGAGGAGGCCATCGAGGAGGTGGCCGCCCCCGGCGACGAGGCCGGGATGCGCGAGTCGGTGCTGGTGTACGCGCGGGAGATCGCCTTCGCGACGGCCCAGGTGTACGCGCAGGCGGCGGAGGCCCGGGGTGCGTGGGACGCGCGCCTGGAGGCGCTGGTGGTGAACTCGCTGCTCTCCGGTGACGCGGACGAGGGCGTGCTGTCGCGGGCGGCGGCGCTGGGCTGGGGTCAGCCGAGCCAGGTGCGGGTGGTGATGGGCAGCGCCCCGGACGGGGACAGCGAGGCCGTGGTCGAGGCGATCCGACGGGCCGCCAGGTACGCCAAGCTGCAGGTGCTGACGGGCGTGCTGGGCCGCCGGCTGGTGGTGGTGGTCGGCGGCGACAAGGAGCCGGTGCACACCGCGAAGGCGTTGATCGGGCAGTTCGCGCCGGGCCCGGTGGTGGTCGGTCCGAGCGTGCCGGACCTGCTGTCGGCGACGCGCTCGGCGCAGGCCGCGGCGGCCGGGCTGCGGGCGTGCGCGGCGTGGCCGGACGCGCCGCGGCCGGTGCTGGCCGACGACCTGCTGCCGGAGCGGGCGCTCGCCGGGGACCGGGCGGCCCGGCGGCAGCTGGTGGAGGAGATCTACACACCGCTGGACGAGGCGGGGTCGGCACTGCTGGAGACGCTGAGTGTCTACCTGGAGCAGGCGTCCTCGTTGGAGGGCGCGGCCCGGATGCTCTTCGTCCACCCCAACACCGTGCGCTACCGGCTGCGTCGTGTGACTGACGTCACGGGCTATGCTCCGTCCGACGTGCGCTCGGCGTTCACCCTGCGCATCGCCCTTGCGCTGGGCCGTCTCGGAGCCGTCGCCGACCAGGGCTGACCGCGCTGTAGGGACTGCACAACCCGGCGTGCTTTTCTTCGTTGTCGTCGCCTACCCGCCCACGGGTGCCTGGCGAGAGAGGGTTGAACCGTGCTCGTAATCGTCGCCCCTGGACAGGGTGCTCAGACCCCCGGATTCCTCAGCCCCTGGCTCGAGCTGGACGGCGCCGCCGACCGCCTCGGACAGTGGTCCGAGGTCGCCGGTCTCGACCTCGTCCGCTACGGCACCGAGGCCTCCGAGGAAGAGATCAAGGACACCGCGGTGGCCCAGCCGCTGCTGGTGGCCGCCGGCCTGGTGACGGCCGGCGTGCTGTTCGCGGACGGTGACTTCCGCTCGCTGGTCGGCGGCGTGGCCGGCCACAGCGTCGGCGAGATCACCGCGGCCGCGCTGGCCGGCGTGCTGAGCGCCGAGGACGCGTTGGCGTTCGTCCGCGAGCGGAGCCTGGGCATGGCCGAGGCGGCCGCGGCGCGGCCGACCGGGATGACCGCCGTCCTCGGCGGCGAGCCGGACGCCGTCGCCGCGAAGCTCGCCGAGCACGGCGTGACCGCGGCCAACAACAACGGCGGCGGCCAGATCGTGGCGGCCGGCACGCTGGAGCAGCTGGAGGCGCTGAAGGCGGACCCGCCGGCCGGCGCCCGGCTGATCCCGCTGAAGGTGGCGGGCGCGTTCCACACCGAGCACATGGCTCCGGGCGTGGAGCGCCTGGAGAAGTTCGCCCCCGGGCTGGCGGTCTCCGACCCGGCCGTGGCGTACGTCTCCAACAAGGACGGCGGCGTGGTGGGCTCCGGTGCCGAGGTGCTGGCCCGCCTGGTGTCGCAGGTCTCCAACCCGGTCCGCTGGGACCTGTGCATGGACGCGATCCAGCAGCTCGGTGCGACGGCCGTGATCGAGCTGTCGCCCGCGGGCACCCTCACCAACCTGGTCAAGCGCAACCTCAAGGGCGTGGCGACGCTGGCCCTCAAGACCCCTGCCGATCTCGACAAGGCCCGCGGGCTGGTCGCCGAGCACGGTGCTCAGGAGAACAACGGATGACAGCGCCCCAGATCAAGCCGGCCACCGGTGCCGCGCACTCGCGCATCCACGGCGTCGGCGGCTACCGCCCCGTCCGGGTGATTCCCAACGCCGAGGTGCTCAACTGGATCGAGTCCTCGGACGAGTGGATCCGCACCCGCAGCGGGATCGCCGAGCGCCGCTGGGCCGGCCCGGAGGAGTCCGTCGCCGAGATGTCGGTGCAGGCCGCCGGCAAGGCGATCGCCCAGGCCGGGATCGTCCCGGAGCAGATCGGCGGCGTGATCGTGGCGACCGTCTCGCACCTGAAGCAGACCCCGGCGATCGCCACCGAGATCGCGGACCGGCTGGGCTGCGGCACCGCCCCGGCCTTCGACATCTCGGCCGCCTGCGCGGGCTTCGGCTACGGCCTGGGCCTGGCCGACGGCATGGTGCGCGGCGGCAGCGCCGAGTACGTGCTGGTCATCGGCGTGGAGCGGCTCAGCGACCTGACCGACACCTCCGACCGTTCGACCGCCTTCATCTTCGGTGACGGCGCGGGCGCGGCGATCGTCGGTCCGTCCGAGACCCCCGGCATCGGCAAGGTGATATGGGGATCGGACGGCTCGCAGCGCGACGTCATCTCGCAGACCCAGGCCTGGGACACCGCGTTCGCCAAGGAGGACGCCGTCAACGGCGCCGGCGACGAGGCCAAGTGGCCGGCCCTGCGGATGGAGGGTCAGACCGTCTTCCGCTGGGCGGTCTGGGAGATGGCGAAGGTGGCCCAGCAGGCGCTGGACGCCGCCGGGATCACCGCCGACCAGCTCGGCGCCTTCATCCCGCACCAGGCGAACATGCGCATCACCGACGCCATGATCAAGGCGCTGAAGCTGCCCGAGTCGGTGCCGGTCGCGCGCGACATCGCCGAGACCGGCAACACCTCCGCGGCCTCCATCCCGCTGGCGATGGAGCGCATGCTGGAGAGCGGTGAGGCCAAGAGCGGCGACCTCGCCCTCATCATCGGCTTCGGGGCGGGTCTCGTGTACGCCGCCGCAGTCGTTACTCTCCCCTAGGCACCCTCCCCGGGCGCCCGCGCCCCCGAAATCCCGCGACGGTCCGCCGGACCGCTCGCTGTCTACACCCGAAGAGGAGCAGCCGCTATGGCTACCAAGGACGAGGTTCTGGAAGGTCTCGCCGAGATCGTCAACGAGATCGCCGGCATCCCGACCGAGGACGTCGAGCTCGACAAGTCCTTCACCGACGACCTGGACGTCGACTCGCTGTCCATGGTCGAGGTCGTCGTGGCCGCCGAGGAGCGCTTCGACGTGAAGATCCCGGACGACGAGGTCAAGAACCTCAAGACCGTCGGCGACGCGGTGGACTACATCCTCGCCAACAGCTGAACCCGCGGCCGGCCCGTCCGGCTGCCTGCGGTCGGCCGGGGCGTACCCAGCCCCGGCCGGCCGTTCCCCCACGGCCCCTCCGCCACCCCTTGCACACGTGAGAGAAGAAGAACCAGTGACCGCTGAAAACCGCACCGTGGTAGTCACGGGTATCGGCGCCTTCACGCCGCTGGGCGGCGACGCCGCCTCGTTCTGGGAGGGCCTGCTGGAGGGCCGTTCCGGCGTGGGCGCGCTGACCGAGGAGTGGGCCGCGGACCTGCCCGTCCGGATCGCCGCGCGCACCGCGGTGGACCCGGGCGAGGTGCTGCCCCGTCCGCTGGCCCGCAAGCTGGACCGCTCGGCGCAGTTCGCGCTGATCGCCGCTCGCGAGGCCTGGGCCGACGCGGGCTTCGAGACCCCGGCCACCGACGAGTCCTCCAAGCTCGCGCCCGAGCGCCTGGGCGCCGTGATCGCCTCCGGCATCGGCGGCGTGACCACCCTGCTCGACCAGTACGACGTGCTGAAGGACAAGGGCGTCCGCAAGGTCTCCCCGCACACCGTCCCGATGCTGATGCCGAACTCCCCCGCGGCCAACGTGGGCCTGGAGGTCGGTGCGCGCGCCGGCGTGCACACCCCCGTCTCCGCCTGTGCCTCCGGCGCCGAGGCGATCGGCTACGCGATCGAGATGATCCGCACCGGCCGCGCCGACGTCGTGGTGGCCGGCGGCACCGAGGCGGCGATCCACCCGCTGCCGATCGCCGCGTTCGCCAACATGATGGCGATGTCCAAGAACAACGACGAGCCGCAGCGCGCCTCGCGTCCGTACGACAAGGCCCGGGACGGCTTCGTCCTCGGCGAGGGCGCGGGCGTCGTGGTGCTGGAGTCGGCCGAGCACGCGGCCGCCCGCGGTGCCCGCGTCTACTGCGAGGCCGTCGGCCAGGGCCTGTCCTCGGACGCCCACCACATCGCCCAGCCGGAGCCGACCGGTGCCGGTGTCGCCCGTGCGATCGCCGACCTGTTCGAGCACAGCGACCTGGACAAGGCCGAGGTCGTGCACGTCAACGCCCACGCCACCTCGACCCCGCAGGGCGACACCGCCGAGGTGAAGGCCCTCTCCAAGGAGCTCGGCGAGCACCTCGGGCACGTGGCCATCTCGGCCACCAAGTCGATGACCGGCCACCTGCTGGGCGGCGCCGGCGGCATCGAGACCGTCGCGACCGTGCTGGCGCTGCACCACCGCACGGCCCCGCCGACCATCAACGTGGACGACCTGGACGACGAGATCGAGGCGGACATCGTCCGCGGCGGTCCGCGCGACCTGCCCGCCGAGGGCCGGATCGCGGCGCTGAACAACTCCTTCGGCTTCGGCGGCCACAACGTGGTCCTCGCCTTCCGCACCGTCTGAGAATCGCTCACTCGGCACCGGTAGCGGTACCAAGGAGGGGCGCGGGGAACCGCGCGACCGGCGGGGCACGGCATCCGCCCCGACGGTCGCGCAGTCCCCGCGCCCCTTTCGCGTGCGCGGGCCCGGCCGGTCAGACCACCTGGTGCAGCCAGCGGACGGGCGCGCCCTCGCCGGCGTAGCGGAAGGGTTCGAGTTCGTCGTCCCAGGGCTTGCCGAGCAGCCGGGCGAGTTCGGCCTCCAGGTCGCCGCCCTCGGTGCGGGCGCGCAGCAGCACCGCGCGGAGCCGGTCCTCGGGGATCAGGATGTCGCCGTGGATGCCGGTGACGGCGTGGAAGATGCCGAGGCTCGGGGTCGAGCTGTAGCGCTCGCCCTCCGCGCTCGCGCAGGGGTCGCTGGTGACCTCGTACCGGATGAGCTGCCAGCCGCGCAGGGCCGAGGCCAGGCGCGAGGCGGTGCCGGGCTCGCCCTGCCAGGAGAGCTCGGCACGCCAGTGCCCGGGCGCGGCGGGCTGGCGGATCCAGTCGAGGCTGACCCGCACGCCGAGCACACCCGCGACCGCCCACTCGACGTGCGGGCACAGCGCGCGGGGCGCGGAGTGGATGTACAGGACACCACGTGTCGTCACCGGGACCTCCAGGCTGTGGACGAGGGTCGCCTTCCCCAGCTGCCTCGTGCCACCTGCCGGCAGGTACTGCCTACCACCGTGACGCTCAACTTACTCGACATTAGGTAATCAAATTGAGCAAAACGGACAAGCTTTCACCCAATGCTAGTCGAATCCCCCATCAGGTCCACCCCCTTGCAAGTGCTCTCCCCCGAACGGACCTATTCCGTCCGCAGGCGCACCGTCACCCGCCGCGGCGACCGGCGCTGACGCCCCGTCGACGCCGCGACCAGGCCGTTCGCCGATCCGCCCGTACGCGGACCACCCCCGCGGGCAGCGGCCCGCGGGGGTGGTGGTGACACGGCGTCAGCAGGTCAGAGCTCGACGACCATCTTGCCGGTGTTGTCGCCGCGGAGCAGGCCGAGGAAGGCCTCGGCGGTGTTCTCGACGCCCTTGACCACGGTCTCGTCGTAGCGCAGGCTGCCGTCCTTCAGCCAGCCGGCCACCTCGGCGACGAACTGCGGCTGCAGGGCGGCGTGGTCGCGCACCAGCATGCCGCGCAGGTTCAGCCGCTTGCCGATGGCGAGGGCGAGGTTGCGCGGGCCGGCCGGCGCGGAGGTCTCGTTGTACTGGGCGATGGCGCCGCACAGGGTGACCCGGCCGTGCGGGTTGAGGGCGCCGATCGCGGCCTCCAGGTGGTCGCCGCCGACGTTGTCGAAGTAGACGTCGATGCCCTCGGGGGCGGCCGCGGCGAGCTGCTCGGCGACCGGGGCGTCCTTGTAGTTGAAGGCGGCGTCGAAGCCGTACGAGCCGGTCAGGGTGGCGACCTTCTCGGCGGAGCCGGCGGAGCCGACGACGCGGGCGGCGCCCTTGAGGCGGGCGATCTGGCCGACCAGCGAGCCGACCGCGCCGGCCGCGCCGGAGACGAAGACGGTGTCGCCCTCCTTGAAGGAGGCGACCTCCAGCAGGCCCGCGTAGGCGGTGAGACCGGGCATGCCGAGCACGCCGAGGTAGTAGGAGAGCGGGGCGAGGGCCGGGTCGACCTTGACGCCCTGCGCGGCGGGCAGGGTCGCGTACTCGCGCCAGCCGAGGCCGTGCAGCACGGCGTCGCCGACCTCGAAGCCCTCCGCGGCGGAGGCGACGACGTAGCCGACCGCGCCGCCGTCCATGGGCGCGCCGATCGCGAACGGCGGGACGTACGACTTGACGTCGTTCATCCGGCCGCGCATGTACGGGTCGACCGAGAGGTAGGCGTTGCGGACCAGGACCTCGCCCGGGCCGGGCTGCCGGACGGGCGCCTCGACCAGTGCGAAGTCGCTCGGAACGGGCCGGCCGACGGGGCGCGCCGCCAGGTGCCACTCGCGGCCGGTGGTGGGGATCGCCTGCTCTGCCATTGCTGCCTCCGTGGTGCATCCACCTGAAAGGTTGAGTTACTGAAGCAATCGTGGACACGAATAGTTCATGTTGTCAAATGTTCAGGTACAGTGGACGGCATGGAGACGCAGCAGCCGCCCACGGACCCGGTCACGCTGGAGGTCACCGACCTCATGGCGAACCTGGTCGGAATCTTCCACCGCGAGTACGAGGAGGCCGCCGCCGCCCGCTCGCTCACCGGCGCCCAGGCCAAGGTGCTCGCCCTGCTGCGGCGCGGACCGATGCCGATGCGCCACATCGCGCAGACCCTGAGCTGCGAGCCGTCCAACATCACCGGCATCGTCGACCGGCTGGAGTCCCGCGGCTTCGTCACCCGCGAGGCCGACCCGCAGGACCGCCGGGTCAAGCTGGTCGCCGCCACCGGCACCGGCACCGCCGCCTCCGTGGAGCTGCGCGAGTCGCTGCACTTCGCCCGCGAGCCGCTCGCCGCCCTCGACCCCGAGGAGCGGATCCAGCTGCGCGACCTGCTCCGCCGGATGCTGGCCGGCGCCGTGCCGCCCGCCTGACCGGCGGAGCGCGACACAGGGGGCGATCGGATCGGATCCGGGCCGGAAGAGCCCGTATCCGATCGGGTCCGCATGTAACCGAACGGCCCGCCGGGCCGTCTTTCTGGTGGGGGCACACAGGAGTGCCGGCCAATTCCCTTCCGGGCCGGGCACGGCCGTACAGAGAGCAACTGTGTGATGACCGACAAGAGCGGGTCCGCCGCGTCCTCCCGCGGGACGGGCCGCCGCCTGGCGCGGATCGCCGGCGCCACCGCCGCCGTCCTGGTGCTGGCGACCGCCGGCGCCGGCGCCTGGTTCTACCACCGCCTCGACCAGAACATCAGCACCTTCTCCGCGGACGGCATCGCCACCAGCCGCCCGCCGGCGGGCCCCACCACCAAGGGCGGCGGCCGTCCGGTCAACATCCTGCTGCTCGGCTCCGACACCCGCTCCGACGGCAACGGCGACCTCGGCGGCGGCGAGGAGGGCGTCGGCCACTCGGACACCGCGATCCTGCTGCACGTCTACGCCGACCACCGGCACGCGGTGGGCGTCTCCATCCCCCGCGACACCCTGGTCACCGTCCCCTCGTGCAAGCTGCCGAACGGCACCTGGACGAGCGAGCGCACCAACCAGATGTTCAACTCGGCCTTCACCGTCGGCCTCTACCCGCAGGGCAACCCGGCCTGCACCCAGAACACCGTGGAGGCGCTCACCGGCCTGCGGGTGGACCACACGATCGTCGTCGACTTCAAGGGCTTCGCGGCCATGACCGACGCGGTGCACGGCGTCGACGTGTGCGTGCCCAACGACGTCGACTCCTACGGCATACGCCTCACCAAGGGCCGCCGGACGCTCAGCGGCCAGCAGGCGCTCGACTACGTCCGGGCCCGGCACGGCTTCGGCGACGGCTCCGACATCGGCCGGATGAAGCGCCAGCAGGCCTTCCTCTCCTCGCTCATCAAGAAGGTCCAGGGGCAGGGCTTCGACCTCACCACCCTGCTGCCGCTCGCCGACGCCGCGACCCGCTCGCTCACCGTCGACGAGGAGCTCGGCAGCGCCATGAAGCTCGCCACCTTCGCCCAGTCGCTGCAGGACATCAAGCTGGCGGACATCTCCTTCGTCACCGTGCCCTGGGAGTACGCGGGCGCCCGGGTCGCGCTCGTCCACCCGGACGTCGACACCCTCTGGGAGCTGCTCCGCCAGGACCGCACCCTGGACGGCCAGGCCACCGCCCCGGCCGGCACCGCGACGCCCTCCGCCCCGGCCGCGCCGACGCCGTCGGGCACCGCCTCGCCGTCCGCCGGGGCCTCGCCCTCCGCCACCCCCGGCCAGACCCGCGCCGCCGAACCGGACGCCACCGCCGTGCCGGTCACCGTGCACAACGCCTCCGGCGCCACCGGCACCGCGGGCCGCGCCGCGACGGCGCTCAAGGCGCACGGCTACCGCGAGGTCGTACTCGGCGCCAACACCAAGGGCCGGAACACCACCACGGTCGGCTACTCCCCCGGCCACAAGGCCGCGGCCGAGCAGCTCGCCGCGCTCTACCCGGGCGCCACCGTCCGGCCCGACGCCGACGCCGACGGACTCGTCCTGACCCTCGGCCAGGACCACGCCTCCGGCGACACCTCCGGCCCGGTCGCGCTGCCGAGCGGCATCCCCACCGGCATCTCCTCGAACACCCGGCCCGCCGACAGCGACCTCTGCGCCGACCTCAGCTACGGCTGAGGCCGGTCCCGGCGGCCCCCGGACCCGCCGGCAGCCCGGTGACCACCAGCGTCACCCGGCTGCCGGGCGGCAGCGCCGCCGTCCCGGCCAGCCCGTACACCGCCTGCAGCGCCTTGGCCACGTACCGGCGCTCCACACCGATCCCGTGCCGCTCGCCGAAGCCGGCCGCGAACTCCTCCAGCGCGGCGGGCACCTTCCCGTAGCCGCCGCCGTGGTGGCCGTGGTCGATCCGCCAGTTCGCGAAGGTGCGTCCGTACGCCGCCCGGTGCAGTGCGGCCACCTCCTCCTCCAGGTAGCCCTCGCCGCGCAGCACCGCGACGCCGAGCGCCCGTGCCCCCGGCGGCAGTCCGGCCGCGATGCCGGCCAGGGTGCCGCCGGTGCCGACCGCGCAGCAGACGGTGTCCCGCCCGTCCAGGTCGCCCAGTTCGGCCGGCAGCGCGGCGGTGCCGCGCACGGCGAGCGCGTTGGAACCTCCCTCGGGGAGCACCAGGCACCGCCCCCAGCGCTGCGCGAGCGGCCGGCCGAGGTCGCGGACGAGCTCGCGGTAGGCGCCGCGGGCGACGAACTCCAGCTGCATGCCGTCGGCCTCGGCCGCCGCCAGCGAGGGGTTGCGCGGCCGGTCGGCGAGCTCCTCGCCGCGGACGACGCCCACCGAGGAGAGCCCGAGCACCCGGGCCGCGGCGGCGGTGGCCCGCAGGTGGGTGGAGTAGGCGCCGCCGAAGGTGACCAGCCGGGTGTGCCCCTCGGCGAGTGCGTGTTCCAGGTTGGGGGTGAGCTTGCGCCACTTGTTGCCCGGCACCGTCGGGTGCAGCAGGTCGTCGCGCTTCAGCCGGAGTTCGACGCCGGCCCGGGACAGCACCGGGTCCTGGATCGGGGTGAGCGGGGTCGGCAGGTCGGCGGGCAGCGGCATCCCGCCATGGTAGGGGCCTGCGTCAGGCCGGCCGGGTGGAGCTGAGGTGGGCGAAGACCACCACGTTGTCGGCGTAGTCGTGGGTGGCCCGGTTGTACTCGCCTGCGCAGGTGATCAGCCGCAGCTGGGCGTCAGGGGTGTCTCCGTAGACCAGCTGGTCGGGGAAGGCGTTCTTGGCGAAGGTCTGCACCGAGTCGACGGTGAAGACGGCGACCGAGCCGTCGGCGCGGGTGACCTCGACGGGGTTGCCGGGGCGCAGCACGTACAGCATGAGGAAGACGGCGGGGCCCTTGGTGGTGTCGACGTGCCCGGCGACGACCGCGGGGCCGCGTTCGCCGGGGGTCGGGCCGTCCTTGTACCAGCCGACGAGGTTGCGGTCGTCGGCCGGCGGGGCGGCGAGGCCGCCGGTCGGGGTGAGGCCGAGCTCGGTGAAGGGGGCCTCGACGAAGAGCTGCGGGATGCGCAGCTTCACCGGCTTGGAGCGGGACATCGCGGGGACGGCCGGGGTGGTCCGGGAGGGCGGTGCGGTGGGCACCGGGCTCGCACTCGCGACGGCCGCCGGGCCGCCGTCGGTGGAGGTGGGGGCGGCCGGGGTGGTCTCCACGGACTGGTACATCACGAAGACCCCGACGGCGGCGAGGCCCATCGCCCAGCGCAGCGGGCTGCGGCCGGGGTCCTTGCCCGCGGGCCGTTCACCGGTGCCGGATGTCTGCTGGCCCATGGCGGCCGCCTCTCACGGGGTGCTGCGGGTCCTGCGGATCCTCTGGGGAAGACGCGTCCGGCCGTGCCCGGCTTCCGGGGCGGGTACGGCCGGACGCGGCCGGTGGGCGGCGCGGTCCCCGGGGACGGGACGGCGCCGCGGGGGTGGTGCCGGCGGGTCGGGATCAGGCCTCGGAGCCGCGGCGGCGGCGCAGCGCGACCGTGCCGACGCCGAGACCGCCGGCGAGCAGCGCCGCGCCGGTGGCCAGGCCGCTGCCGGAGACGGCGATCCCGCCGCCGCCGGTGTGGACGCCGCCGTGCGGGGCCTTGTCCGCCCAGGAGCCCTCGGCCTTGGTCTCCTTGCCGGAGTCCTTGCCCTCGGACTTGCTCTCCGACTTGCTCTCCGACTTGCTCTCGTAGGTCATGTCGGACGTGCTTCCGGACTTGGTGTCCGACTTCGTCCCGGCCTTGTGGTCCTCGGGGGCGGACTTCTGCTCGGCGGTCGAGCCGGGCGCCTTCTCCGGGGCCTTGTCGGCGGGGGCCTGCTCCGTCCACACCCTCTGGTCGTCGCTCCCGGGACCAGTGGGCGGATCGGCGTAGGCGGCCGGGATGGCGATGGCCAGGGCGGCGGCGCCGGCCGCTCCGGCGAAGAGGATGCGCTTGGGCAGCATGGGGGTTTCCTTCCGACGCCTCCGTGCGACAGCCGGCCTCGGTGCCGGCGCAAGGGATCGCGGATGCGCCGTGACCACCGTGGTTCACACCCCGTCAGGCCGCCACCGCAGGTCATCGCCCGTGCGGGGGACGTGGCGGCGGACGGTCCGGGCGTCCCGCCAGCGTGCGTCGGAGTGTCGCGGCCCCGGCCGCGACGGTCCGCCCGGGGCGGGCGCTGGGCCGTTGGAGTGTAGCTGCGGGAATCGGCGCGCCATCGCTGCAGCCTCGGGCATGCATCCGTCATGCTGTCACATCATCAGATCATGTCCCGTCGGCTGTTGCTGAGCGTCGCCGGGATGGGCCTGCTCTCCGCAGCCGGGTGCCAGCTGGCCTCGCACGACGGCGGCGACGGAGCAGCACCGGGCGGCCTCCTGCCCTCCGACCCGGCCTCTCCCCCGGCGTCGTCCGCACCGCCCGCGGCCTCGTCCGCCCCCGCCGCGGCGAGCCCCGCCTCCGGGCCGGTGCCGCCGCAGCCCCGCAAGGTGAGCAACCCGCTCTTCTCGCTCGCCTCCGACGACCGGCTGGTCGCCCTCACCCTCGACGACGGCCCGGACCCGGTGCACACCCCCATAGTCCTGTCCGTCCTGGAGCAGTACCGGCTGCGCGCCACCTTCTTCCTGATCGGCGAGAACGCCGAACGGCAACCCGCCCTCGTCCGCGAGATCGCCGCCCACGGCCACCACATCGCCAACCACACCTGGAGCCACCCGGACCTGCGCGGCATCACCGACGCCAAGGTCCGCGACGAACTGCTCCGCACCTCCGACCTGCTCGGGACCACCACCGGCCGGACCCCCACCTGGTTCCGCGCCCCCGGCGGCGACTGGTCGGACGCCTCCCTGCGGATCTGCGCCGAACTCGGCATGCGCCCCATGGGCTGGTCCGTCGACCCCCAGGACTGGGCCCGCCCCGGCACCTCGCTGATCACCCAGCGCGTGCTGCAGACCATCGGCCCCGGCTCGATCGTCCTCAACCACGACGGCGGCGGCGACCGCTCCCAGACGATCGCCGCCCTGCGCACCTACCTCCCCGTCCTCCTCGACGAGGGCTACCGCTTCACCGCGCCCCAGTAGGCACCCGCGGTCGGTGCCGATCGGTCGCCCACCAGGTACTCCACCGCGGACACCAGGAAGTCGCCGTAGCCGTAGACCGCACCCTGCCTGTCCATCGCCTCGTACACACGGGCGGGGACGGGGTGGTCGGAGCCGAGGAGGCTGCGGACGGCAAGGCGCAGCGCCAGCTCCGGGCAGACGTTCCCGGCGATGTCGTTCCACGCGGCGAGGAACGCGCCCGGTGGAACCCCGGGCCGCACGAAGCCGCCACCCGCTGCCGCTTCCCCGATCCAGCTCGTCACCAGGACCGGGAGCGGATCGTGCCGGCAGTCCGGCGGGGCCCCGGGCTCGGCTCCGGTGCGCTCGACGAGCCGGCTCCGGGCGATGTCGGAGATCCGGAGCAGCCAGTCCCTGCCGTCCTCGCCGAAGAGCCCGGCCGGACCGCCGGAGGGGACACAGGTGTTCCATAGGACTTCCGTCGACGCCGCCGACAGGCCCGATCCGAGAATTCTCCGAGCGTCGTCGAGAAGGCGGGACACCTTTCCGTGCGCGACTCGCCGAGGTCGCCGATCCAGGCGAGGACCAGACCTCCGGGCGTTCTTGCGGAGTTGCGCCAGTCCTGGTGGAACTCGCCTGCCAGTCGGGTGATGCCGAAGTCGAACTCGGCCACTTCGGCCGTCCCGTCAGCCATTTCCCCGGATGCTCCCACTTCGGTACTCGCCGGCACGGCACGGGCGGAGACTCGCGGGTGACGGTCCGCCAGCCGATTCGGATCCCTGTCCGGCAGCGGCCCGGAGCGACCTCCACGGGCGGGTGAATCCCGGCGTGGTGCGCGGCTCGCGGGCCGCGCGGTGCTCTAGAGTGGGAATCACCGGCTTGGGCGTTTTGGCTGGTCAGATGCCCTTCTGGGCTGACAGGCCGTCGGGCCGGAGGTAGGGCGGGTGGGACTCGAACCCACGACCAAGGGATTATGAGTCCCCTGCTCTAACCGGCTGAGCTACCGCCCCCCGATCCGGCCTGCCGCAGCGGCGCGAAGGCCCTTGCAGCAGCAGACGGCCCCTCAGGGCCGTCACCGGCAGCATAGCCGGTCGATCAGTCGGAATGCGCGCCGGGTGCGCATCCGGGTACGCCCGCGCACTCCCGCCGTCGGCGCCCGCCGCCCGTCCCGGCCGCCGGCCGGCCCCGCCGCCATCTCTGGCGCGGCTCCGGAGGGTCCTGATTAGATCTTGCGGGGGCCCGCATCCGCGGCTCGGCGGCGAGGGAAGCGAGACAGGCTGATGGCAGGCAGGCGGCGGACGGGTGCCCTGGCACTGCTGCTGGCGGCCGTCGGCTGGGCGACCGCCTCCTGCGCCTGGCCCGGCGGCGGCCCCGACACCCCCGGCTCCCACCCGGCCCCGCGGAACACCGCGAGCGACCGGATCGGAGCGCTCTTCCTCGGCAGCGCGGACGGCCCGCGGATGTGCACCGCGAGCGTGGTCAGCAGCCCCCGGCACAACCTGCTGGTGACCGCCGCCCACTGCGTGGAGACCCTCGACCGGGGCCGCGAGGAGGGCCTGGTCTTCGCCCCGGGCCTGCGCGACGGCCGGACCCCGTACGGCGTCTGGCCGCTCACCGGGATCACCGTGGACGAGCACTGGACGGACTCCGAGGATCCGGAGTACGACGTGGCCTTCCTCACCGTCGCCGACGTCGACGGGCAGGAGATCGAGGACGTGCTCGGCGGCAACCGGCTCGGCACCGGCCGCGGCTTCGGCCTGCCGGTCTCGGTCACCGGCTACCCGAACGACAGCGAGGAGCCGATCACCTGCGCCACCCGGACGGCCTCGCAGAGCCCCACCCAGGAGAGTTTCCGCTGCACGGGCTACAGCGTGGGCACCAGCGGCAGCCCCTGGCTCACCGCGGACGGCGCGGTGATCGGCGTGATCGGCGGCTACCAGCAGGGCGGCTACGAGGACGAGGTCTCGTACAGCGTGACCTTCGACGACCGGGTGTCCGCGCTCTACCGCCGGGCGACGGCCTGACCCCCGGCCTGCCCGGCCGCCCGACGGCGGCGCAACGGCCCGGGCAACACGAAGGCCCCCCGGCTGTGCCGGAGGGCCTTCGCTCTGCGCTGATCACCCAGTACTCCGGGTGAAGCTCCCCCAATTGGACTCGAACCAATAACCTGCCGATTAACAGTCGGCTGCTCTGCCAATTGAGCTATGGGGGACTGCTGTTACCGCAAACGAACGGGCGGCCACGAGGACCGTCCGGAGCTCCCCCAATTGGACTCGAACCAATAACCTGCCGATTAACAGTCGGCTGCTCTGCCAATTGAGCTATGGGGGATCGAGCTTCCGCCCCGGCTCCCGGTTCTCCCGGGCCCGTGGCGCTCGCTGCGGGACATACATTAGCGCACTGAGGGGGGTGGTCCGCCAATCGCTTTCGCCCGGCCCCCGCGCCCGGCCCCCGCGGCCGGGCCCCGCCGCCCCCGCCCGGCGCGCCCCGCGCGCGGCCGACCGGCCCGCCGGGGATGCTGGTGCCACGGCGGCGCCCCCGCCAGGCGGGCGGCCGCCGCCCGGGCGGTTCGCCGCCGGGCACGACGGGTAGGCGCAACGCGGCAGACGACCGCGTGGAAGGGCGGAGAGCAGAGCATGTGGAAGGTCACGTTCATCGTGGGGGTCGGGGTCGGCTACGTCCTCGGCGCCAAGGCGGGCCGGCAGCGGTACGAGCAGATCGCCCGGACCGCCCGGAAGGTCTCGCAGAACCCGAAGGTCCAGGACGCCGCGGGCAAGGCCAAGCAACAGGCGGGCGCGGTGGCCGGCAAGGCGGCCGGCGCGGTCGCCGACAAGGTCGGCGACAAGCTGCCGAACGCCGTCACCGACCGGGTGTCGGCCTTCCAGCGCAACCACGCGACCGACGACAGTTGGGGCACCGTCCGTCCGTAGCGGAAGGACGCACACCGGACCTCCGCGGGTCCTGTACCGACTGGGCAACACTTGACGCGGCGGGCCACGAACGGGCCGTCCGCTGAGGCATGATCGCATCATGGCCATCGTTGCGGGCATCGACAGCTCCACCACTCGCACCAGGATCGTCGCGTGCGACGCCGAGACCGGCGCCGTCCTCCGGGACGGCAAGGCGCCGCACCCGCTCCCGGAGGGGGCCGATGCCCGCGGCACCGAGGTGGACCCTCAGACCTGGCTGCACTCGCTCGGCGAGGCGGCCACCGGCGGCCTGCTGGAGGGCGTCACCGCGATCGGCGTCTCGGCCCAGCAGCACGGCCTGATCGGACTCGACGCCGGCGGCGTGCTCGTCCGGCCCGCACTGCTGTGGAACGACCCCCGCTCGGCCGGTGCCGCCGCCTCGCTCATCGACGCGCTCGGCGGCCCGGCCCCGTGGGTGGAGGCGATCGGCTCGGTGCCCTCCCCCACGTACACGATCGCCAAGCTGCGCTGGCTGGCCGAGTTCGAGCCGGTCTCGGCCAAGCGGATCGCCGAGGTGCTGCTGCCGCACGACTGGCTGGTCTGGCAGCTGCTCGGCCACCCCCGGCGGCGCACCACCGACCGGGGCGACGCCTCCGGCACCGGCTACTGGTCGCCCGTCACCGGTGAGTACCGGCAGGACCTGATCAAGCTCGCGCTCGGCCACGAACTGCACGTCCCGGACGTGCTCGGCCCGGCCGAGGCCGCCGGGCACACCCCCGAGGGCCTGCTGATCTCGGCCGGCACCGGCGACAACATGGCCGCCGCCCTCGGCCTCGGGCTGCGCCCCGGCGACGCGGTGGTCTCGCTCGGCGGCAACGGCACCATCTTCGCCGTGCACGAGCAGGCCGTGGTCGACGTCACCGGCGCCGTCTCCTCGTTCGCCGACGCCACCGGGCGCCACCTCCCGATGGCCGGCACCCTGAACGCCGCGCAGGTGCTGCGCTCGACCGCCGCGATGCTCGGCTGCGACCTGGAGGCGCTCAGCGACCTCGCCCTGCAGTCCTCCCCAGGCTCGTACGGCCTGGTGATGCTGCCGTACCTGGACGGCGAGCGGACCCCGAAACTGCCGCACGCGGCCGGTACCCTGACGGGCCTTCGGGCCGAGTCGATGGGCCCTCAGCACCTGGCCAGGGCCGCCGTCGAGGGCATGCTGTGCAACGTCGCCGAGGCGCTGGACGTGCTGCGCACGCACGGCGTCCCGGTCGGCCGGGTGTTCCTGCTGGGCGCGGTCGGACGGCTGCCGGCCGTCCGGGAGGTGGCCCGACAGCTGTTCGGGGTGCCGGTGCTGATCCCGCCGCCCGGCGCGCACGCGGCGCGGGGCGCCGCCCGGCAGGCCGCGTGGGCGCTGGCCGGCACCCCGGAGCCCCCGGAGTGGGAGCTGCCGGAGGTGGTCGTGCTGACCCCGGACCCGGACCAGGACCTGCCGATCGGCAACGCGGTGCGCCAGCAGTTCAAGGCCGTCCGCGAGCAGATCCACCCGGAGACGGCGGCCGGCTGAGCGCGGGCCTGCCAGCCGGGGCCACCGGCGGTCAGTCGAGGTAGGCGCGGAGCTGCTCGGCGTAGGCGTGCGCGCGGAGCTTGCCGAGCGCCTTGGACTCGATCTGCCGGATGCGCTCGCGGGTGACGCCGAACAGCGTGCCGATCTCCTCCAGGGTGCGCGGCCGGCCGTCGTCCAGCCCGTAGCGCAGCCGGGCCACCTGGCGCTCCCGCTCGCCGAGGGTGGCGAGCACGGCGTCCAGGTGCTCGCGGAGCAGCAGCAGGGCGGCGCTCTCCGCGGGCGAGGCGGCGTCGGCGTCCTCGATCAGGTCGCCGAGCGCGACGTCGTCCTCCTCGCCGACCGGGGTGTGCAGCGAGACCGGCTCCTGGGCCAGCCGCAGCACCTCGCGGACCCGCTCCTCGGGGAGCTGCACGGCCAGCCCGACCTCCGCCGCGGTGGGCTCCCGGCCGTTCTCCTGCAACATCGTGCGCTGCACCCGCAGCACCCGGTTGATCTGCTCCACCACGTGCACCGGGACGCGGATGGTGCGGGCCTGGTCGGCGAGCGCCCGGCTCATCGCCTGGCGGATCCACCAGGTCGCGTAGGTGGAGAACTTGTAGCCGCGGGCGTAGTCGAACTTCTCGACGGCGCGGATCAGGCCGAGGTTGCCCTCCTGGACGAGGTCCAGCAGGGTCAGGCCGCGGCCGACGTACCGTTTCGCCACGGACACCACCAGGCGGAGATTGGCCTCGATCAGGCGGCGTTTGGCGATCCGTCCGATCACCACCAACCGGTCGAGGTCGCCGGCGAGGGTGCCGTCCAGCGGTTCGCCGTCGGCGGCGGCGCGGTCCAGGGCCTCCTCGGCGAACAGGCCGGCCTCGATCCGGCAGGCCAGCTCGACCTCCTCCGCGGCCGTGAGCAGCCGGACCCGGCCGATCTCCCGCAGGTACTGGCGGAGCAGGTCGGCGGCGGGCCCGGTGGCGTCGTCGAGCGACGGGAGGCGGGCTCCGGGGTCGGACTCCTCGGCGTCGGGCTGCTCGCCATTGGGCTGTACGGCGTCGGGCTGCTGGGCGTCGGGCTGCTCGGCCGGCCCTCCGTCCGCGGCGGCCGGCCCGGGTGCGCGGGGGGCGGCCTCGGCACCGGGCGGGCCGGCCTGCGGGGGCACCCTGTTCCCGGCGTCCGGCGGGCCGGCGGCGCGGTCGTGCACGGTGCCGTCGTCGCGGGCGACGGCCTGGGGCCGGCGGGCTGCTGCTAGCTCCACGGGAATCCCTTCGGGCCGCGCGCGGCAGCTGGGGGACGCCGCGCCACACGGGACTGGGATACCCACGAGTGTGGGCCGCGCCACACGCGGGGCGCCGGCATTCCTGGAGATGTACGGACAGCCGGGCCGTCGGCCCCGCCACGAGGGGCCCGTCCAGGCCCTCTCTTTCGGATCTTGTCGGATCGGCGTGCGGCGGTGGGCGCCCGCCTGGGCGTGCCGGCGGATCGTCCTCGTACCGGACCGTACGTGGACGATTCGCCGGTGCGTCCAGACTGGGGGCACCTCCCGGCCCCCTCGGGGCTGGGGGAGATGCCCGGCGTCGCGCGCCCGGCAAGATCCGAAAGGGAGGGCCTAGAGCGCCGCAGCGCCGCGGGAGCGGAGCTGGTGGCCGTACTGCTGGAGGGCGTACAGCTCGCTCTGCACGGCGTTGAGCTCCTCGGCGGAGGCGCGGCTGCCGAGCCGCTGGAGGTAGCCGCGGGCCTCGGTGACGCGCCGGTCGACCGCCTGCAGGCGGAGCTTGACGAGGAACTCGCCGGCGTAGATCTCGTCGGCCTTCCGGCGGGAGCGGATCGGCTCCACGGTCAGCTCCAGGACGAGGCGGCGCACCTCGTCGTCGGGGCAGGCCTCGCGGACGGCACCGGTGAAGTCGGGCAGCGCGGCGCCGTACGCCGTGCCGCCGGCCTGGCCGATCGCCCGGCGGACGGCCCGGTACGGCGGGGTGGGGAACTCGTCCTCGCCGTACTGGTCGAAGGTGGGGCTGACCAACTCGGGGTGCTGGAGGGCGAGTTTGATCAGCTCGCGCTCGACGAACTGGGCCGGGTCGCGCGGGTTCAGCCGGTAGGCGGGCGCGGCCGGGCGGACGGGCTGGGGGGCGGCCTCGGCGCGGCGGGCGCCCGGCCGGGTCCGGTCGTTCTGCTGGTTCTCGCGCTGCCAGCGGGCGAGCTGGCCGATCCGGCGGACGACGAACTGCTCGTCGAGGATGCCGAGCATGCCGGCCAGTTGGACGGCGTACTCGTGCTGGATGGAGCGGTCCTTGATCCGGACGATGATCCGGGAGGCCTCCTCCAGAGCGGCGGCCCGGCCTTCGGCGGTGTCCACCCGGTGCCGGGCGACGGCCTGGCGGAGGGCGAACTCGAAGAGCGGGACGGGGTTCTCGATCAGCTCGCGGACGGCGTCGTCGCCCTTGGCGAGCCGCAGTTCGCACGGGTCCATGCCGCCGGGGGTGATGGCGATCGAGGTGCGGGCGGCGAACTTCTGGTCGTCCTCGAAGGCGCGCAGCGCGGCCTTCTGCCCGGCGGCGTCGCCGTCGAAGGTGAAGACCGTCTCGCCGCGGTACTGCGAGGTGTCCATCAGGAAGCGGCGGATGACCTTGATGTGCTCCTCGCCGAAGGAGGTGCCGCAGGTGGCCACCGCGGTCTCCACACCGGCGAGGTGACAGGCCATCACATCGGTGTAGCCCTCGACGACCACCGCCCGGCCGGACTTGGCGATCTCCTTGCGGGCCAGGTCGATGCCGTACAGCACCTGGGACTTCTTGTAGAGCGGTGTCTCGGGGGTGTTGAGGTACTTGGGGCCGTTGTCGTCCTCGCGCAGCCGGCGGGCGCCGAAGCCGATGACCTCGCCGGCGGTGTCCCGGATCGGCCAGATCAGCCGGCCGCGGAAGCGGTCGATCAGGCCGCCGCGCTGGCCCTTGGAGGCCAGGCCGCCGAGCAGGATCTCCTTGTCGCTGAAGCCCTTGCCGCGCAGGTACCGGACGAGGTGCTCCCAGCCGGCCGGGGCGTAGCCGACGCCGAAGTGCTTGGCCGCGGCCTCGTCGAAGCCGCGCTCGGCGAGGAAGCGGCGGCCGATCTCGGCCTCCGGGGAGGCGAGCTGCTCCTCGTACCAGGCGGCGGCGGCCTTGTGGGCCTCGACCAGGCGGGTCCGCTCGCCCTGCTGGTGGCGCGGCGAGTAGCCGCCCTCCTCGTAGCGCAGGGTGATGTTGGCCTGGGCGGCCATCCGCTCGACGGCCTCGGCGAACGAGCAGTGCTCGATCTTCATCAGGAAGGAGATGGTGTCGCCGGCCTCGCCGCAGCCGAAGCAGTTGAAGACGCCCTTGCCGGGGTGCACGTAGAACGAGGCGGACTTCTCGTCGTGGAAGGGGCAGACGCCCTTCAGCTGCGCACCGCCACCGTTGACGAGCTGCACGTAGTCGCCGACGACGGCGTCGATCGGCAGTGCGCTGCGCACCGCCTGCACGTCCTCGTCCCTGATCCGCCCGGCCACCCGTGAAGTGTAGGCGACCGGGCGCGACCGGCGGGGTCAGCGGTGCTGGACGAGTCTGGCGTGCAGGGCGAGCGCGGAGGCGTCGGTGAGGGTGGCGATCTGGTCGATCACGGCGCGCAGCGCGGCCCGGTCGTCCTCGGCCTCCTCGTGCACGGCGGCGAAGACCGGGTCGAGGCCGTGCGGGGCGCTGCGGGTGAGGGCGTCGGCGAGCTCGGCGATGACGATCCGCTGCCGGGAGCGGAGCTGGGCCTGCTCGTCGCGCTGCATCACGTAGCGGACGGCGACGGCCTTGAGCACCGCGCACTCCAGCCGGACGGGGCGCGGGACGACCAGCTCGGCGCCGTACCGGGTGAGCCGGCCGGGGCCGTAGCGGGCCCGGGTGGCCTGCTCGGCGGCCAGGCAGAACCGGCCGATGAGCTGGGAGGTGAGGTCCTTCAGTCCGGCCCGGGCGCGGGCGCTGCCGTCGTAGCTGCGCGGCCACCACTCCTGCGCCTGGAGGCGGTCGAGGGCCTCGGCGAGTTCGGCGGGGGCGGCGTCGGGGGCGTACCGCTCGGCGATCTTGAAGAGTTCGGCGCGCTCCTCGGCGGAGCGCAGCGCGTTCGGGTCGATGTGGCCGGCCTGCAGGCCGTCCTCGACGTCGTGGGTGGAGTAGGCGACGTCGTCGGACCAGTCCATCACGGTGGCCTCGAAGCACTTGCGGCCGTCCGGCGCGCCGGCCCGCATCCAGCGGAAGACCGGCAGGTCGTCGCCGTAGACGCCGTACTTGGTGGAGGACGGGTCGGCGGGGTGCCGGCCGCGCGCCCACGGGTACTTGGTGGCGGCGTCGAGGGCGGCGCGGGTGAGGTTGAGGCCGACGCTGCGGCCGGGCCGGGGGGCGAGCCGGGTCGGGCTCTCGTCGGCCGGGGCGAAGCGCTTCGGTTCGAGGCGGGTGAGGATGCGCAGCGACTGGGCGTTGCCCTCGAATCCGCCGCACTCGCGGGCGGCCTGGTCGAGGGCCTCCTCGCCGGTGTGGCCGAACGGCGGGTGGCCGATGTCGTGGGCGAGGCAGCCGGTCTCCACCAGGTCCGGGTCGCAGCCGAGGGCGGCGCCGAGCTCGCGGCCGACCTGGGCGCACTCCAGGGAGTGGGTCAGTCTCGTCCGCGGAAAGTCGCTCTGCAGCGGGGCGACCACCTGGGTGGTGCCGGCGAGCCGGCGGATCGCGGCGGAGTGGAGCACCCGGGCGCGGTCGCGCTGGAAGGCGGTGCGGCCGGGGCGCTTGTCCGGCTCGGGCACCCAGCGGGCCTCGGCGTTGGGGTCGTACGGCGTGGTGTCGTCCATATACCCGCCACGGTACGCCCGCTGACCGACATCCAGGGATGCGCCGCGCTACGGCCGGGCGGCCACCAGACGGCGCCACCGGGGCCGCTCGGTGACCAGGCAGGCGGCGGCGAGCACGGTGACCGGGACGGCGGCCCAGACGGGCCAGGCCGCCCAGGCGCCGGCGACCGCGGCGACGAGCTGGAGCAGCACCAGGCCGACGGTGACGTACCCGGGGACGGGGACGATGGCCTGCTTCTTGTCTCCGGGGGTGGCGAGGACGGTCGGCAGGCCGATCAGCAGCAGGAGCGCGGCGGCGGAGAGCCAGGGCGAGATGCCGGCGAGGGCCCAGGGGGCGGCGACCCAGGCGACGAGCTCGGTGAGGAAGCGCAGCACGTCGGGGAGCCGGACGGGGTCGGCGGGGCTGTCGGGTGTGGCAGGGCTGTCGGGTGTGGCGCTCCGGGGGTCGGCCATGCGGCCAACTCTGGCACAGCGGTGGGGAGTCACGCACCGAAGAATGTTGCAGAGGAGTCTTTGCAGAGACTCCTCTGCACTGTACGGTGGAGCCATGACCGCACCCGAGAACCAGCGTCGGATCGACGCCCGGAGCCTGCGCGCCCTCGCCCACCCGCTGAGGGTCCGCATCCTCGACGCACTCGCCGCCGAGGGCCCCGCCACCTCCGCCCGGCTCTCCGAGCGCCTCGGCGAGAGCACCGGCACCATCAGCTGGCACCTGCGCCTGCTCGCCGAACACGGCTTCATCGAGGAGGACACCGCCCGCGGCACCCGCCGGGAGCGCTGGTGGCGCCGGGTCCGCAGCAGGAACGTGCTCAGCACCACCGACTTCGCCGACGACCCCGAGTCGCGCGACGCCGCCGCGGTCTACCTCCAGGAGATGCTGCGCGGACAGTTCCGGCGGGTCTCCGACTCGCTGGCCGCCGAGTGGACGGGCGCATGGCGCGACTCCGGCTCCGTCAGCGACTGGAACAACCTCGTCCTGACCCCCGACCAGCTCCGCGCCCTCAGCGAGGAGTTGTCGCAGGTGGTGGCACGGCACACCCCCGACCCGGACGCCGAACCCGACCCGTCGGCCCGGCCCGTCGTGGTGCAGATCCAGGCCGTCCCGCGGGCCGAGGGCGGTGCCGCATGAGCACCGCCGACGACCGCCGCCGCGGCGGACTGCTGCGCCGCCACCGCGACTTCCGCCTGCTGTGGGGCGGCGAGACCGCCAACCGCTTCGGCTCCGCCGTCACCGGGCTCGCGATGCCGCTGATCGCCGTCACCGCCCTGCACGCCACGACCTTCCAGGTCGCGCTGCTCGGTGCCGCCGGCTGGCTGCCCTGGCTGGTCCTCGGCCTCCCCGTCGGCGTCTGGGTGGACCGGATGCGGCGACGGCCGGTGATGCTGGCCTCCTCCGCCGTCTCACTGGCCCTGCTGCTCACCGTGCCGGCGGCCGCCGCGGTCGGCGTGCTCACGCTCGCCCAGTTACTCGCCGTCGCGGTCGGCACCGGTACCGCCGGCGTCTTCTTCCAGACCGCGTACACCGCCTACCTGCCCGGCCTGCTCGACCCGGCGGACCAGGCCGAGGGCAACGCCAAACTGCACGGCAGCGCCTCCGCCGCCGGCATCGCCGGACTCGGCTCGGGCGGCCTGATCTCCCAACTCGCCGGACCGGTCGGCGGCCTGGTCGCCAACGCCGCCACCTTCGTCCTCTCGCTGTGGTGCACCGCCCGGATCCGTCACCGGGAGGTCCTGCCACCGGCCCGCGAGCGCTCGCTGCGCCGCGAGGTCCGCGACGGACTCGGCCTGGTCTTCGGCGACGTCTGGTTCCGGACCCTGGCCCTGTGGGGCGCCGCGGGCAACCTCGCCCTCACCGGCTTCCAGTCGATCCTGGTGGTCTTCCTCGTCCGCGAGGTGCACCTGCCGCCCGGCGCCGTCGGCAGCCTGGTCGCGGTCGGCTCGGTGGGCGGGATCGCCGGCGCGGCCGTCGCCCGGCGGGTGGCCGCCGCGATCGGCACCGCCCGGGCCATGCTGGTGTTCGAGATCGGCCTGCCGCTGCTCACCCTGCTCGTGCCGCTCACCACGCCCGGCGCCGGGCTGGCGTTCTACCTGGTCGGCGCGTTCGCGGTGTCCGCCGGAGTCGTCGCCGGAAATGTCGTCAAGTCGACCTTCCAGCAGCAGTACTGCCCGCCGGAGCTGCTCGGGCGGCTCAGCGCGAGCAGCTCGGTGCTCAACTTCGGCGCGATCCCGGTCGGCGCGGTGCTCGCCGGCCTGCTCGGCACCGAGATCGGTCTGCGGCCCGCGATGTGGGTGCTGACCGCGGGGGTGCCGCTGGCCGGACTGATCCTCTGGTGGTCGCCGGTGCGGCGCTGCCGGGACCTGCCGGTGCGGGTGCGGGGTGCGGTGGCGGCGGGCAGCCCGGGGCAGGAGCGGTGCGCGGCCCGCTGACGCGGGGAGGGCCCGCCGCACCGGGCCGGAGGCCGCGGGTGGTGGGGGTCGGAGCCGGGCGGACTGCGCCGGGGTGGCTGGTCGCGCAGTTCCCCGCGCCCCTGGCGCGGCGCCCTATCGGTCGGGAGGGACGGCGGGGTGGTGAGGGTGAGAGATGACGGTTCGCCTCGCGGGTGGTCGGTCGCGCGGTTCCCGGCGCCCCTGGCGCGGCGCCCGATCAGGCGGCAAGGGTGGAAGGTGACTGGTTGCCTCGCGGGTGGGCAACCGCGCAGTTTCCCGGGCCCCCGGTGGGTGGCCCTTGCAGGCGGGGGCTCCGGTCAGGCGGCGGTGGGGAGCAGGGCGGGGACGCCGGCGCGGTAGCGGTCCAGGACGAGGCGGACCACGGCGTCGTGGGCGCCCAGCGGGGCGGCGGCGAGGGGGGCGCCGGCGGCGGCCGCGAGGCGGGCGAAGTCGCCCGGGGCGGTGAAGTAGCCGGCCACGGCGGGGCGGCGGCCCTCGGCGGCGAGGCGGGCGACGGTCTCGGCGACGCTGGGGCCGCCGGCGGCGACGTAGCCGGGGTGGACGGGCACGCCCAGGCGCAGTGCCAGGAGCCGGGCCTGTTCGGTGGTGTCGAGGGCGGCGGCCGGGTCGCGGGAGCCGGAGGCGGCGAGCACCACGGCGTCCCGGCTGTCGGCGCCGCGGCGCCAGCCGGCCTCGGCGAGCCGGGCGGCGAGTGCCTCGGCGAGCAGCGGGTGCGGGCCGAGCGGGGCGGCGACCGTGCCGGTGACCTGCGGGGCTGCGGCGAGCGCGGCGGGGATGTCGACCCTGGCGTGGTAGCCGCGGCTGAGCAGCAGCGGGACGAGGACGGCCGGGCCGCTCAGGCCGTCGAGGACCTCGGGGAGCAGCGGCGCGTTGAGGCCGAGGTGGCCGAGCCGGACGTCGAGTTCGGGTCTGGCGGCGCGCAGCCGGTCCACCAGGCGGGCGATCTCCGCTCCGGCGGCGGGATCCCGGGAGCCGTGCGCGACCAGCACCAGGGCCGGGCGGCGGGCCGCGTGCAGGACCCGTACCGGCCGCGGCGGGGCGGTGGCCCCGGCGGCCGTGACGGTGGTGACGGTGGTGGTGGCGGCGGCGGCGGTGGGGGCGGCGGCGAGCGTGGGGATCGGCGTCATGCCGTCCAGCGTCGTCCACCGCTGTTTCCCCGCCGTTGCCCGGTGGTCACGACTGGTTTCCCTGGCCTCACAGCCGCCGCGGGCCCTGGTGAGGGCGGTGTGCGGGGGCCGTAACCTGCGGGCCGCGGCGGCGAAACAGCGCGGTAGCACCGTGGGGGCATGAACGATGCCGCGACCGACACCCACTGCCCGTACTGCGCGCTGCAGTGCGGGATGGGGCTGCGCCGCACGGACGGGCCCGTCCCGGTCGCCGTGGTGGAGCGGCCCGGCTTCCCGGTGAACCGGGGGGCGCTCTGCGGCAAGGGCGCGAACGCCGCCGCGGTGCTCGCCCCCGGCGCCCGGCTGACCACCCCGCTGGTGCGCACCGGCGGGGAGCTGCGCCCGGCCTCCTGGGACGAGGCGCTGGACCGGATCGCGGGGGCGGTGACGGCCACCGCCGCCGCGCACGGCCGGGACGCCGTCGGGGTGTTCGGCGGCGGCGGGCTGACCAACGAGAAGGCGTACCTGCTGGGCAAGTTCGCGCGGGTGGTGCTGGGCACCTCGGCGATCGACTACAACGGCCGGTTCTGCATGTCCTCCGCGGCGGCCGGCGGCATCCGGGCGTTCGGGCTGGACCGGGGGCTGCCGTTCCCGGTCGAGGACATCCCGCGGGCGGGCTGCGTGATCCTGGTCGGCGGCAACCCGGCGGAGACCATGCCGCCGTTCGTCCGCTACCTGCGCGAGCTGCAGGAGAACGGCGGCAAGCTGGTCGTCGTCGACCCGCGGCGCACCCGGACGGCCGAACTCGCCGACCTGCACCTCGCCCCGCGGCCCGGCACCGACCTGGCGCTGGCGCTCGGCATGCTGCACCTGGTGGTCGCCGAGGGCCGCACCGACGAGGCGTTCATCGCCGGGCGGACCACCGGCTGGGCGGAGACCCGCGCGGCCGCGATGGCGCACTGGCCCGAGCACGTCGAGTCGGTGACGGGGGTGCCGCTGCCGCACCTGCGCGAGGCGGTGCGGCTGTTCTGCGAGGCGGGGACGGGCATGGTGCTGACCGCCCGCGGCCCCGAGCAGCAGGCCAAGGGCACCGACACGGTGAGCGCCTGGATCAACCTCTGCCTGGCCACCGGCAACGCCGGCCGGCTCCACGCCGGGTACGGCTGCCTCACCGGGCAGGGCAACGGCCAGGGCGGCCGCGAGCACGGCCAGAAGGCCGACCAGCTGCCCGGCTACCGCAAGCTGGACGACCCGGCGGCACGCGCCCACGTCGCCGCGGTGTGGGGCGTCGACCCTGACGCGCTGCCGGCTCCGGGGCGCAGCGCGTACGAGCTGCTGGACTCGCTCGGCACGGACGTGCGGACGCTGCTGCTGGCGGGCTCCAACCCGGTGGTGTCGGCGCCGCGTTCGGCGCACGTGACGGAGCGGCTGCGGTCGCTGGACTTCCTGGCCGTCAGCGACGTGGTGCTCTCCGAGACGGCGGCGCTCGCGGACGTGGTGCTGCCGGTCACCCAGTGGGCGGAGGAGACCGGCACCATGACCAACCTGGAGGGCCGGGTGATCCTGCGCCGCAAGGCGGCCGAGGCCCCCGCGGGGGTGCGCAGCGACCTGGAGGTGCTGCACGCGCTGGCCGGGCGGCTCGGCCACGGCGAGGGCTTCCCGACCGAGCCGGAGAAGGCGTTCGACGAGCTGCGCCGGGCGTCGGCGGGCGGTGCCGCGGACTACGCGGGGATCAGCTACGAGCGGATCGAGGCCGAGGAGGGGGTGTTCTGGCCGTGCCCGTCGGCGGACCACCCGGGCACCCCGCGGCTGTTCCTCGACCGGTTCGCGACGCCGGACGGGCGGGCCAGGTTCACCGCGGTGCACCACCGTCCGGCGGGTGAGGAGCCGGACGAGGAGTACCCGGTGCGCCTGACCACCGGCCGGGTGCTGGCGCAGTACCAGTCCGGTGCGCAGACCCGCCGGGTGGCCGAGCTGAACGCGGCCGCGCCCGGTGCGTTCGTCGAACTGCACCCGAGGCTCGCCGAGCGGCTCGGGGTGCGCGACGGCGAGCAGGTGGCCGTGGTGAGCCGGCGCGGACGGACCGTCACCCCCGCGCGGCTCACCACGGCGATCCGGCCGGACACGGTGTTCATGCCGTTCCACTGGCCGGGCGCGGCCAACGCGAACGTGCACACCAACCCGGCACTCGACCCGGTGTCCCGGATGCCGGAGTTCAAGGCGTGCGCGGTGCGGCTGGAGCGGTGCGAGGGCGGCGGCTGACCGCCGGCTGTCCGGTTCCGGCCAGCCGCAGTGCGGCACCGGGCTGCCAGGATGGTGCCGCCCCCGCACCGAACTCCTCCCCCAGGAACCGTCCATGGCGCTGCCCCAGGGACCGCTCAGCCACCGCTACCGGGGCGAGCACCCCGTCCGCACCCTCCTCTACCTCTTCCGGCCCGACCGGGGGCGCGTCGCCCTGGCCGTCGCCGTGTTCCTCGCCAAGCACGCCCCGGTCTGGCTGCTGCCGCTGATCACCGCGAACATCGTGGACGTGGTCGTCCGGCACCGGCCGGTCTCCGTGCTGTGGTGGAACTCCGCGGTGCTGCTGGTGATCCTGCTGCTCAACCTGCCGCTGCACCTGCTGTACGTGCACTGGATGCACGGCTCGATCCGGCGGATGGGCACCCGGCTGCGCTCGGCGCTCTGCCACCGGATGCAGCAGCTGTCCATCGGCTACCACTCGCGGGTCAGCGCCGGCGTGCTGCAGGCCAAGGTGATCCGCGACGTCGAGGGCATCGAGAACGCCTCGCAGCAGACCGCCGACAACGGCCTCGCCGCGATCGCCACCCTCAGCGGCGGCCTGGTCGTCATCGGGGTGCAGACCCCGGCCTTCCTGCCGGTGTTCGTGGTGGTCGTGCCGGCCGCGGCACTGCTGGTCGTCCGGCTGCGGGAGCGGCTGCGCAGCCAGAACGAGTCCTTCCGGCAGGAGGTCGAGCAACTGTCGTCGCGGGTCGGCGAGATGACCACGCTGATCCCGATCACCCGGGCGCACGGCCTGGAGCGGACCGCGCTGCGCCGGATGGACCGCACCCTCGGCCGGGTGCTGGACGCCGGGCTCCGCCTCGACCTGCTCAACGGCCGGTTCGGCTCGCTCGCCTGGATCCTGCTCAACGCGATCGGGGTGGGCTGCCTGGCCGGCTCGGCGCTGGTCGCCTACTACGGCTGGCTGGACGTCACCCCGGGCGCGGTGGTGATGCTCAGCGCGTACTTCTCCAGCCTGACCGGCTCGGTCACCACCCTGCTGACGCTGACCCCGCAGCTCGGCAGGGGGCTGGAGTCCGTCCGCTCGGTCGGCGAGGTGCTGCAGGCCCCCGACCTGGAGGAGAACTCCGGCAAGGCGGAGGTCGCGCAGGTCACCGGCCGGATCGAGTTCCGCGGCGTCGGGCACACCTACCCGGGCGGCGAGGAGCCCTCGGTGAGCGGCTTCGACCTGACCGTGCGGCCGGGCGAGACGATCGCGCTGGTCGGCGGCTCCGGCGCGGGCAAGTCGACGGTGCTCAACCTGCTGATCGGCTTCCTGCGGCCGGGCGAGGGCCGGATCCTGCTCGACGGCACCGACATGGAGCAGCTCGACCTGCGCAGCTACCGCAAGTTCCTGTCCGTGGTGCCGCAGGAGTCCATCCTGTTCGAGGGCAGCGTCCGGGAGAACGTCACCTACGGCCTGAAGGACGTGCCGGAGGAGACCGTGCGGGCCGCGCTGCGGGACGCCAACGCACTGGAGTTCATCGACCGGCTGCCGCAGGGCCTGGACACCGTCGTCGGCGAGCGCGGCGCCCGGCTGTCCGGCGGGCAGAAGCAGCGCCTGGCGATCGCCCGGGCGCTGATCCGCGACCCTCGGGTGCTGATCCTCGACGAGGCGACCTCCGCCCTGGACTCCCGCTCCGAGGCGCTGGTGCAACAGGCGCTCGCCCGGCTGGTCGAGGGCCGGACGGTGTTCGTGGTCGCCCACCGGCTCTCCACGATCAGGAACGCCGACCGGATCGTGGTGATGGACCGCGGCCGGATCGCCGAGATCGGCTCGCACGCCGAACTCCTGCGCAGCGGCGGGGCGTACGCCGGACTGCAGGCCGCCCAGCTCGCCTGACCCGGGGGCTCACAGCGCGCCCCGCGCGCCGCTGAGGTCGACTTTCCGCTCGCGAAACAGAGCGGCCCCGGCCGGGAAACGTCCGGCAACCATGCTCAAGGGCATGACAGCGACGGACAGCACAGCGGAGCCGCGGATCGTGGTGATCGGCGGCGGCATGGCCGGCCACCGGCTCGCCCAGCAGCTCACCGCCCACGGCGCCGGCCGGGTGACGCTGCTCGCCGAGGAGGAGCACGCCCCCTACAACCGGGTCCTGCTCGCCGACGTGCTGGCCGGCCGCTACGCGCCGGACACCGCGGCCCTGGCGGCGCTCCCCCCGCAGGTGGAGTGCCGCCGGGCCCGGGCCGTCCGGATCGACCGCGAGCACCGCCTGGTGCAGTGCGACGACGGCGCCGCCGTCGCGTACGACCACCTGGTCCTCGCCACCGGTTCCAACCCCGTCCTGCCGCCGCTGCGCGGCCTGTTCGACGACGCGCTGACCGGCCGCGAGCGGCACGAGCTGCCCACCGGGGTGTTCGCCTTCCGCACCATGGCCGACTGCGAGCTGATCGACCGGCACCTGCCGGGCGTCCGGCAGGCCGTGGTGGTCGGCGGCGGACTCCTCGGGGTGAGCGCCGCCCGGGCGCTCGCCGCCCGCGGCGTCCAGGTGGTGCTGGCCCACCAGGGCGAGCACCTGATGGAGCGCCACCTCGACGAGGAGGCCGCCGGGCTGCTCCGCGCCCACCTCGCCGAACTCGGCGTCGAGGTGCACACCGAGTGCCGGGTGCGCTCCGCGCTCACCGAGGACCGCCGGATCACCGGCGTCGAACTCGCCGACGGCTTCCGGCTGGACGCCGAACTCCTCGTCATCGCCACCGGCGTTCGGCCGCGCACCGGCCTCGCCGCCGCGGCCGGACTGGAGGTGCGGCGCGGCATCGTCGTCGACGACCGGCTGCGCACCTCCGACCCGGCGGTCCACGCCGTCGGCGACTGCGCCGAACACCGCGGCACCGTCTACGGCCTGGCCGGGCCCGCCCTCGCGCAGGCCGACCGGCTGGCCCGGCTGCTGTGCGGCCAGGACGCCCCGTACCGGGGCAGCCGGCTGCTCACCCGGCTCACCCTGGCCGGCCCCGACTCGGCGCCGCTGGACCTCGCCGCCTTCGGCGAGACCTCGCCCGCCGGCCCCGGCGACCGGGTCGTCCGGCTCGCCGACGCCAGCCGCGGCACCTACCGCAAGGTCATCGTCCGCCGCGACGACCTGGGCGGCGACCGCCTGGTCGGCGGCGTCCTGCTCGGCGACCTCGGCACCGTCGGCGACCTCGCCGGCACCTGGGAGGGCGACGAGGCCCTGTCAGCACACCCGCTGCACCTGCTCACCACCCAGAGCACGACCCCCGGAGGGCCCTCGCGATGACCACCAGCCCGATGACCACCAGCAAGCCGACCGTCGTCCTGGTCGGGTACGGCATGGTCGGCCACCGCTTCCTGGAAGCCCTGGCCGACACCGGCGCCGCCGACCGCTACCGGGTCGTCGTCCTCGCCGAGGAGCCCCGGCACGCCTACGACCGCGTCGCCCTCACCTCGTACTTCTCCGGCAAGTCCGCCGACGACCTGCTGCTCGCCGAGGAGGGCTTCGCCGACAAGCACGGCTTCGAGGTGCACCTCTCCTCCCCCGTCGCCTCGATCGACCGGACGGCGAAGACCGTCACCACCGCGGCCGGGAACACGATCGGCTACGACACCCTGGTGCTGGCCACCGGCTCCTACCCGTTCGTCCCGCCGGTCAACGGCAAGGACGCCGAGGGCTGCTTCGTCTACCGGACCATCGAGGACCTGGAGGCCATCGAGGCGTACGCGGCGACCGCCAACGTCGGTGCGGTGGTCGGCGGCGGCCTGCTCGGCCTGGAGGCGGCCGGCGCGCTCAAGGGCCTCGGCCTGGAGACCCACGTGGTCGAGTTCGCGCCGCGGCTGATGCCCGTCCAGGTGGACGAGGGCGGCGGCGAGGCGCTGCGCCGCACCATCGAGGAGATGGGCGTCGTCGTGCACACCGGGGTCGGCACCAAGACCGTGGTGGTCGAGAACGGCAGGGCCCGCGGCATGACCTTCACCGACGGCTCCGACCTGGAGACCGACCTGGTGATCTTCTCGGCCGGCGTCCGCCCCCGCGACCAGCTGGCCCGCGACTGCGGCCTGGACGTCGGCGAGCGCGGCGGCATCGCCGTCGACGACTTCTGCAAGACCTCCGACGAGAACGTCTTCGCCATCGGCGAGTGCGCCCTCGCCGTCGACGGCCGGGTCTACGGCCTGGTCGCCCCCGGCTACGAGATGGCCCAGGCCGTCGCCCAGCAGCTCGCCGGCGAGGCCTGCAAGCCGTTCACCGGCGCCGACCTCTCCACCAAGCTCAAGCTCCTCGGCGTCGACGTCGCCAGCTTCGGCGACGCCTTCGGCACCACCGAGGGCTCGCTGGACGTCGTCTACTCCGACTCCCGCTCCGGCATCTACAAGAAGCTCGTCGTCACCGCCGACGGCGCGCTGCTCGGCGGCATCCTGGTCGGCGACGCCGAGGCGTACTCCTCGCTGCGGCCGCTGGCCGGGACGGGCAACCCGCTGCCCGTGCCCGCCGAGTCCCTCGTCCTCCCGGCCGGCTCCGGCGCCCCCGTCTCGCTCGGCAGCTCCGCACTGCCGGACGACGCGGTGGTCTGCAACTGCCACAACGTCACCAAGGGCCAGGTCCGCTCGGCCGTCACCGAGCACTCCTGCACCACCGTGCCCGAGGTCAAGAAGTGCACCAAGGCGGGCACCGGCTGCGGCTCCTGCATCAAGCTGCTCTCCACCATCGTCACCGACGAGCTGGAGGCCTCCGGCGTCGAGGTCGACAAGGGCCTGTGCCCCTGCTTCGCGCACACCCGCGCCGAGCTGTACGAGATCGTCCGGGTCAAGCGGATCGCCACCCACCGGCAGCTGCTCGCCGAGCACGGCCGCGCCCCCGAGGGCGCCGAGGGCTGCGAGGTCTGCAAGCCGACCGTCGGCTCGATCATCGCCTCGCTCGCCCCCGAGCTGGAGGCCTCCGGGCACATCCTGGACGGCGAGCAGGCCGCCCTGCAGGACACCAACGACCACTTCCTGGCCAACCTGCAGAAGAACGGCTCCTACTCGGTCGTGCCGCGGATCCCCGGCGGCGAGATCACCCCGGACAAGCTCATCGTGATCGGCGAGGTCGCCCGCGACTTCGGCCTCTACACCAAGATCACCGGTGGTCAGCGGATCGACCTCTTCGGCGCCAGCGTCGACCAGCTCCCGCAGATCTGGTCCCGCCTGGTCGCGGCCGGCTTCGAGTCCGGCCACGCCTACGGCAAGTCGCTGCGCACCGTGAAGTCCTGCGTCGGCTCGACCTGGTGCCGCTACGGCGTCCAGGACTCGGTCGGCATGGCGATCCAGCTGGAGCTGCGCTACCGCGGCCTGCGCAGCCCGCACAAGCTCAAGTCGGCGGTCTCCGGCTGCGCCCGCGAGTGCGCCGAGGCCCGCGGCAAGGACTTCGGCATCATCGCCACCTCCAACGGCTGGAACCTCTACGTCGGCGGCAACGGCGGCGCGACCCCGCGCCACGCGGACCTGCTCGCCCAGGACCTCGACGACGAGCAGCTGATCCGGCTGATCGACCGGTTCCTGATGTTCTACATCCGCACCGCCGACCGGCTGGAGCGCACCTCCACCTGGCTGGAGCGCATCGAGGGCGGCCTCGACCACGTCCGCGACGTGGTGGTGGACGACTCGCTCGGCATCTGCGCCGACCTGGAAGCCATGATGGCCAACCACGTCGCCGACTACCAGGACGAGTGGGCCGCCACCCTGGCCGACCCGGACCGGATGCGCCGCTTCGTCTCCTTCGTCAACGCCCCGGGCGTGCCGGACCCGAGCATCCGGTTCACCCCCGAGCGCGACCAGATCAAGCCCGACCTGGTGCTCCTCGCCACCGAGGAGGAGCTGCTCGCCGCCCTCGACCCCGACAACGCGCTCCTGGAGACCCGATGACCACCGTCGCCACCACTTCCCGCGTCGAGCTGCTGACCAGCGGGTCCTGGACCTCCGTCTGCGACTGGGAGCAGCTCACCCCCGGCCGCGGCGTCGCCGTCCTGCTGCCGGACGGCACCCAGGCCGCCGTCTTCCGCGACCACGCCGACCGCCTCTACGCGGTGGCCAACCGCGACCCGTTCACCGGGGCGTACGTGCTCTCCCGCGGGCTGGTCGGCTCCAGTGCGGACGGCCGGGTGTACGTCGCCTCGCCGCTCCTCAAGCAGCGCTTCGACCTGGCGACCGGCGAGTGCCTGGACGACGAGACCGTCCGCATCCCGGTGCACGCCGCCCGGCTCGGCGAGGTCTGACCCCTTCGGCGGGCCCGTCGGCCCTGACGCCCGCCACCGCCCCTGATCGGCCCGGCCGTCCGCAGTCCCTGCCCTGACCCGCGGACGGCCGGTGCTCCTTCGGGGGCGTCCTGCGTTGCGGAACGGGCCTCCTACGTGGCGGACCAGGTGTCCTGCGCTGCGGAACCGGCGGAACGGCGCCCGGCTCAGCCGCGGACGGCCGCCAGGACGGCCTCGGCCATGCCGCGCTCGCCCCGGGCGTTCGGGTGCAGCGGCGCGCCGCCCGCGGCCGGCAGCGCCGGCTCGATCCAGCGCTCGCCCTCCCCCGCGCACATGTCGTGGCCCGCCGACACGGCGGCGGTGTCCACGAAGACCGCCCCGGCCGCGGCGGCCCGCTCCCGCAGCATCCCGTTCAGCTGCTGCTGTTTCTCGGTGAGGAAGGCCAGGTCGGCGGCGGCGAAGCCGTCCCCGAGGGTCGCCCGGCAGGCCGCCGGATCGGCCGGCAGCAGCGCCGGGTACCCGACCACGTACACCCGCGCCGAGGGCGCCCGGCGGTGGATCTCCGCGAGGACGGCACCGACCTTCCCGCCCGCCGCGGCGACCTTCTGCTGCACCTCGTCCGGCCCGCCGCCGGCCGCGGCGTAGACCGCCCGGCAGGCCGAGGCCGCGCCGCCGGTGCCACCGCCGGCCGCGGCGGTGGCGCCGCCCGCGGCCAGGGTGGAGCGCAGGCTCTCCTGCGCGCACCGGGTGACGACGTCCATGAAGCCGGCGTCGTTGCCGCCGATCCCGACCGTCACCAGCCGGGTGGTGCCGGCGAGGGCGTCCAGCTGGGGCGGGTTGGTGCCGTCCGCGGTCCGCTGCGGGGCCGTCAGGTCGCCGGTGCGGGCGCCGCTGCAGCTGACGTCCCGGAACCCGGTGCCGGTCAGGCCGAGGCCCGCGGCGACCAGCGCCGGGTAGTTCACCCCGGAACGGGCGCAGCCCGCCGGTGTGCCGGTCTGCGGCGGCACCTTCAGGCCGGAGGTGTAGGAGTCGCCGAGGGCGACGTACGGACCGGCCGGCGACGGGGAGGCCTGCGCGGCCGACCGCCCCGGGGACTGCTGCTGCGCCCCGTCCGACGGCGGGGCGGGCGGCACCGCCCGCGAGCCCCCGTCCGCGCCGCAGCCGGCCGCGGCCAGCAGCACCGGCAGCAGGACCGCCACCAGGGCCGTCCCCCCGCCGTCGCGCCGTCGTGCCATGAGTCCCCCCGGGTCCGTTCCTGGTCGTCCCAACGTACGGGACGCCCGCGGAAGCTCCCGGACCCCGGGGTGGCCGTGTCGCACGGGCGGTCCGGTGCGCCGCCGTCGTGCGGGCCCGGTCCGGCCGGTCAGGGCCGCGGTGGCGGGGCCGCCGCGGCGCGCCCGGGCGTCACTCCGTGTCGCGCTCGTGCTCCGCGAGGAACTCCTCGAAGCGGCGGCCCAGCTCGTCCGCGGAGGGGAGGTCGGTCGCCTGGGCGAGCAGGCTCTCACGGCCGTCCGCGCCGGCGACCGCGTCGTACTGGCCCTCCATGCCCCGGATGGCGGAGCGCAGCTCGCCGTCGCCCTGCTCCAACTGCTCCTCGATCTCGGCGTACACCTCGTCCACCCGCAGCTTCAGCTCCGTACCGGGCAGCACCAGGCCCGTCGCGGACTGCACCGCCTCCAGGATCTGCACCGCGGCGGCCGGGTAGGCGGAGCGCGCGATGTAGTGCGGGACGTGGACGGCGAACCCCAGCACGTCGTGACCGGCCTCGGCGAGCCGGAACTCCAGCAGCGCCTGGGCGCTGCCCGGCACCTGCGCTTGGTCGAACCAGCGCGGGTAGCCGGGCGCCAGGTCCATCCGGGTGCCGTGCGGCGTCAGACCGACCGGACGGGTGTGCGGGACACCCATCGGGATGCCGTGGAAGTCCACCGCCAGGCGGACGTCGAACCGCTCGATCAGGCCGCGCACCGCGGCGGCGAACAGCTCCCACTCGGTGTCCGGCTCCGGGCCGGAGAGCACCAGGAAGGGCGCGCCGACCGAGTCGTGCACCAGCTGGAGGAGGATCTCCGGCGGGTCGTAGTCCGTCCAGCACTCGCGGTCGAACACCATCGCGGGGCGCCGGGCCCGGTAGTCCACCAGGCGGTCGTGGTCGAAGCGGGCGACGACCTGCGGCGCACCGTGCTCCAACAGGTGCGAGACGACCTGGGAGCCGGCCTCGCCGGCGTCCATGAACCCCTCGAAGTGGTACAGCAGCACCAGCCCGCCGTCGGCCTCGGCCGCGGCCTCCTGCGCCGCGGCGACCGCCTCGACACCGGTCGGCTCCAGCGCGTACAGCTCCTTGGGATCACGCACGGCGCACCCAACCCCGTTCCGTCTCGTCACGTCGATCGTTCGGGGCCGCCCGTTCGTCGGCACCGCCCCGGCAGGCGTCACGCGGACACCCGTCGATCACTCCAGCGTGCCCGGGGCCGCGGGAATTCCCGCGGCCGCCGCGTGTCTCCACCCCGCTTGCAGAATATTCTCACTTCGGACCGAAACGGCTGGTCGAAGGCGTCCGGACGGCTTTTCGGGGGCCGCCGGACCCCTTCCACGGCGTACCTCCGACACGCGCACGCCCCCGATCTCGCGCCGCGAAGTGACGCACCGCCTTCTTGCGGGTATCGTCCTCTCGCTGCCTCGCACCGTCGCGTCGTCGCCGCGCCGTCCGTGACGTCGCCGGCCACGCCCCGAACAGGTGTGTTGCCAGCCACCTTCTGCGCACCTTGCCTTCACTTGGCCGCCTGCTTCCCTTCGTGCTCTCGTCTCTCTCTCGGCCATCTCGCGGACGCACACTGTCCCCTCGCCCATCCCGCCGGTCCGGGTCGTCGATCCGTACCCGTTCCGGCACCGCGCTGCCCGTTTCCGGGCCGTCGCTCCCCGCCGCCCGACCGGCCCTGCCGGCGTGCGCCGACGGTGCGGCGGAGGCCCCGGAGCGGGGCGAAGACCAGACCCTCGACGCCGTGACCCCGGACCGAGGGACCCTCCGACCGCCGAAGGACCGAAGGATTCCGTGCCCGTTCCCGTCACCCTCATCGGCCGCACCGTGCGGCTGGAGCCTCTCGCAGAGCACCACGCGGAGGCACTGGCCGAGGCAGGTGCAGCGGACCGTACGACCTACGCCTTCACCCCCGTCCCGCACGGCCTCGAAGCGGCCAGGGAGTACATCGGGCGTGCCCTCGCCGACCAGGCCGCGGGCCGGTCGCTGCCGTTCGCGACCGTGAGCACCGCCGACAACCGGGTGGTCGGCTCCACCCGGTTCCTGGAGCTCGACTACTGGCAGGGCCCGCTGGTGTGGCCGCCGGTTCCGGGCGTGCCGTTCGGCGATCCCCGCGAGGCGGTGCCGGACGCCGCCGAGATCGGCAACACCTGGCTCGCCCCCTGGGCCCAGGGCACCGGCATCAACACCGAGGCGAAGCTGCTGATGCTGCGCCACGCCTTCGAGGCGTGGCGGGTGCAGCGGATCTCGCTCCGCGCCGACGCCCGCAACCTGCGCTCGCGCGCCGCCATCGAGCGGCTCGGCGCCACCTGCGAAGGGGTCCGCCGGGCCCACTCGCGCGGCCTGGACGGGGTGGTCCGCTCGACCGCCTTCTACTCGATCCTCGACGAGGAGTGGCCGGCCGTCCGCGACATCATCGAGCTGCGGATCGCCGCCGCCACCTCGCCGAGCGCCCCGGACCCGGCCATCAACCAGGAGTGTCTTAGACACGGCGGTCCGCTGATCCCCGCCTGACGGTCCGGTCGGCCGGGCCGGGCCGTCCGACGACCCCGTCCGACGGCCCGGCCCGGGCGCCGCGTGCGCCGGGGCCGGGCCGGCCGGGTCGGGCGGTTCGGGTGTGTACGGCTACGGCGTGCGTACGGCTGCAGCGTGCGTACGGCTGCGGGGCGGCGGGCTACGGCGCGTCCGGCCCGGGGGCGTAGGGCGGGCGGTCGGTGCGGCGGCGGGCCAGCTCCCGGACGTCCTCCGGCAGCTCGGCGACGTCCACCAGCAGCGGCAGCAGCGAGGCGTCGCCGGTGAGGGCGCGGAAGCAGTCCGCGACCGTGACGCCGTGCCCCGGCCGGTGCTCCACCGTGACCGGATCGCCGGCCCCGATCAGGCCCGGCTCGACCACCCGCAGGTAGGCGCCCGGCAGCGCCGCCTCGGTGAACCGGCGCAACCAGCGGCGCTCGTCCAGCCAGTACGCGAAGGTCGTACAGGGGATCCGCGGCACGGCGACCTCCAGCAGCACCTGCGGACCGATCCGCCAGCGCTCCCCGATCAGCGCGCCGTCGACGTCCAGCCCGGCGGTGGTGAGGTTCTCGCCGAAACTGCCGTTCGGCAGCTCCTTGCCGAGCTCCGCCGCCCACCGGTCGAGGACCTCCCGGGCGTAGGCGTACACCGCCTGGTCGTCGCCGCCGTGGTTGCGGGTGTCGAAGATCCGGTCGCCGACCAGGCCGCTGTGCAGCCCGGTGTGCTTGGGCCCCGGGGCGCGCACCTCCACCGGGTGGTCGACCGGGCGCTTGTCGATCCCGGTGCCCCCGGTCCCCGGCTTGGCCGGGTTGGGACGCGGACGGGCCAGATTGACGGTGAGCAGTGTCGGCATGCCGGGCAGCGTAGGCGCGGCCGCCCGCACCCGCAGCCCGATTACCGGCCGTCTCCCTGCTGACGGGGCGACACGAGCCGCTGACTCGACCGCTCCTCACGGGCCGTCGGGCCGGGCCCCGTGCGGGCGCCTCCCGGCCGGACCCCTTACCCTCGTGGGTCGGGTGGAACGGACGAGGGGGACCGGATGGGCTACCACCGCAACAACTGGCGCCAGGTGGCGGGGGCCGCCGCGCCGTTCGTCCCGGGCGGCCGGGCGATCCTGGGCACGGTCGACGCGGCCAACCGGCTGATCGACAAGGCGGACCGGCGCACCATCCCGTACGTGCGCGGCGGCCGCCCGCTGGTGGAGCTGCCGTGGCAGCCGCCCGGGCCGCCGCCGGACCCGCACCGCGCCGACGCCGTCGGCCGCCAGGTCTGGGACCTGCTCTTCTCCGGCGAACAGCACTACGGCGCCCGTGCCCTGCTCGACCACATCGGCAACCTGCTGATGCCGCTGCCGCCCGCCGAACTCGACCTGGTCGTGCGCCGCTTCGGCCAGCAGGGCCTGGACCGCTGGGACGCCCTCACCCACGTCAAGGACGCCGACGGCCGCTCCGCCTACGACTGGCGCCGCCAGCAGGAGCTGTTCGGCTGGCTGCTGCGCTCGGTCAGCCCGTGCGCCGCGATGCTGATCGGCACCGCGATGCCGTGCAGCCAGCCCGACTACGAGCCCGACTGCACCTGCGGGGAGCACGGCTGGGTCCTGCCGCAGGGGCCGTTCGCGCAGGTGGACGGCGCGTACTTCACCGAGCGGTGGCAGCGGGTCTCCGGCTCGACCGAGGCGATGAGCTGGCAGGACGTGGACCAGGGCAGGTTCGGCACCTGCTGGCTGCTGACCAGCGTCCAGGCGGTGATCCAGGCCAACCCGCACCACGCCCCGCGCCACCTCCGCCAGGAGGCCAACGGCACCGTCACCTGCACCCTCTACGACCAGGGCCGGCCGGTCGACATCACCGTGGTGCCCGACCTGCCCTACGGGCACGGCGTGCTGTGGGGCGCCAAGGGCCACAGCGACGACTCCCGGTACGCCGAGACCTGGCCCGGCTACTACGAGAAGGCCGCCGCCCGGTTCTACGGCGGCTATTCGGGCATCGCCGACGGCGGACACCCCAGCGACGCGCTGAGCCTGCTCACCGGCCGCCCCTCCCGCGAGGGCGAGATCGACCTCGCCAACCCCTGGCTCTGCCACGAACTCGCCGACCGGCGGGCCCGCGGCCAGGCCCTCACCGCCAGCACCCACGGCCGCGGCGACGACCGCGAGCGGCTGCACGGCGGCCGGCTGGCCGCGAGCCACGCGTACTTCATCAAGGACGTGGACGTGGCCGGCGGCCGGATCTGCCTCGGCAATCCCTGGGGCGACGGCGCCGATCGCCGGATGTGGGAGTGCTGGCTGACGCTCCAGGAGGTCCCGTCCTGCCTGCGGCGGATGAACGCCGTCGACACCTGGTAGCCGCGGTCGGCCGACGGCCGGGAGGCGGCCGGGAGGTCGAGAGGCGGCCGGGAGGTCGGGAGGCGGCCGGGAGGTCGGCGGTCAGAGGAGTGCGAGTGCCGCCAGCAGGTCGGCCGGGTCGTGGGGCGAGCGGGCCGGGTGGGCCTCGACCCGGGCCGCCACCGGGCGCCAGCCGGTCCGCGGCAGCGCCGCCACGTCGACGTCCAGCACCCCGCGGCCGGTACGGCCGTCCCGCAGGTGGAGCACGCCCTCGGCGGTGTGCATCAGCAGCGCACCCGTCCGGTCGTGGCGGGAGGTCCTGATGCGCTGCCAGTCCTGGTCCGTCCACCGCAGCTCGGGGAGCTCGACCGGCCGCGGCAGCACGATCCGGGTGCCGTCGGCCGGTCCCGGCCCGCCGTCCACCGCGCTGCCGGCCGTGCCGCTCCTCGTGCCGTCGCCCACGCTGCCCGCCTCCGGGGTCGCCCATCCCGGCAGCGCTTCCCTGGCCGCCAGCCAGGCCGCCGGGATGCCCGCCGTGCCGGTGTGCGCAGCGACCACCCCGCCGACCACGGCGGCCGTGGTGTCGACGTCGCCGCCGGCGGTGACGGTGTCCCAGATCGCGGCCGGATAGTCGTCCAGGTGCCGCGCGGCCGCCCAGAGCGCGAACGGCACGGTGTCCGCCGCACTGACGCGGCTGCCGTTGCCCAGGACCCGGGCGGCGGTGTGCGGGTCCGCGACCCCGGCCAGTCCGATCGCCTCGCCCAGCCCGTCACGGACCGCGCCACGCGGGGTGAGCCGCCGGACCTCGGCCAGGAAGTCCTCCGCCGCCGGCCGCTCGGCCCGCAGCCGGGCCCGGACGGCCAGCGCCGCGGCCACCGCGACGGCGATCGCACCGTCCACCGCCTGGGGATGGGTGTGGGTGATCACGGCGGTGTCCGCCGCCGGGCGGACCACCGCGGCGGGATCGTCGGCGTGCGCGGCGCCGAGCGGCGCGACCCGCATGGCCGCACCGTTCCCGTACGAGCCCTGCCCGTCGAAGAGCTCGGCGGCCAGTCCGCGGGCGTCGCCGCCCTCGCGGACCAGCCGGAGCATCCGGTTCGCGGCCGGCCCGTAGCCGCGGTCGAAGTCGTGCCGGCGGGCGAAGGCGTGGGTGAGGTCGAAGCCGTCGATCCGGCCGCGCTCGGCGAACCCGGCATGCACCGAGCAGGCCATCTCGGTGTCGTCCGTCCACGGCCACCTGCCCGGCGGAGCCTGTCGCCGGTCCAGGTACGGCCGGTTGGCGGGGACGAAGAACTGGGCACCGAGCGCGTCGCCGACGGAGAGGCCCTGCAACGCGTCGAGCGCTGCGGCGAGCCGGGGGTCGCCGGCCGGCCCGGAGGTCGGAGGGGCGGTGCGGCCCGTGGTCCGGGTGCGCTCCGTGGTCGGCTTGTGGTTGGTGGTCGGCTTGCGGTCGTCGGGCTCGCTCGGGCGGATGGGCTCGGTCATCACGGCCATGGTGGCAGACGGGTCGGACGGCCGACCAGGGCGTTTCCGGTCGTGCCGGTCCTTCGCCGCCGTCGGCTGCGGGCCGGGGCCGGGGCGGGGATCGGCAGCGGGCTCGGCGACGGGGGCTGGGCAACAGGGCTGGGCAACAGGGCTGGGCAACGGGGCTGGCCAACGGGGCTGGCCAACGGGCCTCAGCAGCGGGGGTCGATCTCGCGGAAGCTCGCGTAGTGGTCGGACGTCCAGTACTGCTCGCCGGCCGTCCCGGTGACGATGCGCCGGGTACCGCGGTCGTCGGAGTCCGGGGTGACGACGGTGTACTCGTGGTAGTAGCCGCTGGTGTGCCGCGGCAGCAGGCCCTCCCGGTTCTCGAACACGACCCCGTCCGAGCGGTACGGGTACGGGCCTCCCCGGGCGATCACGACGAGGGTGTCGTCGGCCTGGGCCGGGAGCCGGGTGCGGCAGACGTCGGCGATCGCCGGATCGCTCGGCAGCCAGACCGGGCTCGCGCCGCCCGTCGTGGGCCGGGGCGTGGACGTACGGGGGACGGTGCCGGAGACCGGAGCGGACGGTGTCCGGCCGGTCGGCGACGAGCCGGCGGCGGTGCCGCCCGGCGTGGGACCGGTGGTGGGATTCCTCGTCGAACCGGTGCGGTCGCCCAGGGCGTAGGCGGCCGCCGCAACGATCGCGAACACCAGCAGGACGGCGACGACGATCACGTGGTTTCGGCTGGTCATGGCCGACAGCTTGCCCGGTCGGCCGAGCGTGCCGGGCCGCGCTTCGCGCCGCTCTCACCCGTTCGGCCGCAGACGGAGTACCGGCCGCTACGAAGCGCTCCAGCTGCCGACCGCCGCCGGAGACCCGGTTGCGGGCACCCGCGCTGTGCGTGGCATGCCGTGGGTTGCGGTGGCATGCCGTGGGCTGCCGTGGCTCACCATGGGCGGATGCGGGCGGCGCCGGTCGTGGGGACGTCCGGGCTCGGAAAGGCCAGGGCTCGGAAAGGCCGCCGGGGCGGGAACGGACCCCATTGTCCGTTCCCGCCCCGGTTGCTACGTCCGACGGCTCTCCTGCGCCGAGCTCCGTCGAACGCCCCTCCCCTGCGGAGGGGGTGTGCGGTCAGCGATGGGACCGCGCTGCTTCGTGTCAGCGCGAATCGCTGCCCGCCGTCTCGATGGCGGCGCGGCCGGCCTCCAGGCGCGCCACCGGGATGCGGAAGGGAGAGCAGGACACGTAGTCCAGCCCCACCTCGTGGAAGAAGTGCACCGAGTCCGGGTCACCGCCGTGCTCGCCGCAGACGCCGAGCTTGAGGTCGGGCCGGGTGGCCCGGCCGGCCTCGGCGGCGTGCTTGACCAGCGAGCCCACGCCGTCCCGGTCGATGGTCTCGAACGGGCTGACGCCGAAGATGCCCTTCTCCAGGTAGGCGGTGAAGAAGCTGGCCTCGACGTCGTCGCGCGAGAAGCCCCACACCGTCTGGGTCAGGTCGTTGGTGCCGAAGGAGAAGAACTCGGCGGCCTCGGCGATCTGACCGGCGGTCACCGCGGCGCGCGGCAGCTCGATCATGGTACCGAGCTTGATGTCCAGCTTCACGCCGGTGGACTGCGCGACCTCGGCGAGCACCCGCTCGCACTCGTCGCGCACCAGCTCCAGCTCCTGGACGGTGCCGACCAGCGGGATCATCACCTCGGGACGCGGGTCGCCGCCGGCCAGCTTGCGCTCGGCCGCGGCCTCCGCGATCGCCCGGACCTGCATGCCGAACAGGCCGGGGATGACCAGGCCGAGGCGGACGCCGCGCAGGCCGAGCATCGGGTTCTGCTCGTGCAGCTTGTGCACCGCCTGCAGCAGGCGCAGGTCGTTCTCGTTCGGGTCCTTGCGGGCCTCGGCGAGGGCGACGCGCACCGACAGCTCGGTGATGTCGGGCAGGAACTCGTGCAGCGGCGGGTCGAGCAGGCGGACGGTGACGGGCAGGCCGTCCATCGACTGGAAGAGCTCCAGGAAGTCGCCCTTCTGCAGCGGCAGCAGGGAGGACAGGGCGAGCTCGCGGTCCTTGTCGTTGTCCGCCAGGATCAGGTGCTCGACCTCCTTGCGGCGCTCCTCGCCGAGGAACATGTGCTCGGTGCGGCACAGGCCGATGCCCTGGGCGCCGTACCGGCGGGCGCGGTTCGCGTCCTCGGCGTTGTCGGCGTTGGCGCGGACGGCGAGCCGGCGGCGGACGTCGGCGTGCGCCATCAGCCGGTGCACGGCCTGGACGAGCCCGCCCTGGACGTCGGCGCCGGCGTGCAGGGTGCCCTCGAAGTACTCGACGACCGGGGACGGCAGCACCGGGACCTCGCCCAGGTACACCTTGCCGTTGGCACCGTCGATGGAGACGACGTCGCCCTCGTGGACGACCTGGCCGCCGGAGGTGGTGAACTTGCGGTTCTTGGTGTCGACCTCCAGCTCCTCGGCGCCGCAGACACAGGTCTTGCCCATGCCGCGGGCGACGACGGCCGCGTGCGAGGTCTTGCCGCCGCGCGAGGTCAGGATGCCCTCGGCGGCGATCATGCCCTCGAGGTCGTCCGGGTTGGTCTCGCGGCGGACGAGGATGACCTTCTCGCCGGAGCGGGACCACTTGACGGCGGTGTAGGAGTCGAAGACCACCCGGCCGACCGCGGCGCCGGGCGAGGCCGCGATGCCGAAGGCGACCGGCTTGGTCTCGGAGGTCGGGGCGAAGCGCGGGAACATCAGCTGGGCCAGCTGGCCGCCGGTGACCCGGTGCAGCGCCTCGTCCAGGTCGATCAGGCCCTGGTCGACGAGCTGGACGGCGATGCGGAAGGCGGCCGCCGCGGTGCGCTTGCCGACGCGGGTCTGCAGCATCCAGAGCTTGCCGCGCTCGATGGTGAACTCGATGTCGCAGAGGTCGCGGTAGTGCGTCTCGAGCGTCTGCATGATGGTCATCAGCTCGTCGTACGACTTCTTGTCGAGCTGCTCGAGGTCGGCCAGCTGCAGGGTGTTGCGGATGCCGGCGACGACGTCCTCGCCCTGCGCGTTCTGCAGGTAGTCGCCGTAGACGCCCTGGGTGCCCGTGGAGGGGTCACGGGTGAAGGCGACGCCGGTGCCGGAGTCCTCGCCGAGGTTGCCGAAGACCATGGTGCAGACGTTGACCGCGGTGCCGAGGTCGTTCGGGATGCGCTCCTGGCGGCGGTACAGCCGGGCGCGGTCGCCGTTCCAGGAGTGGAAGACGGCGTAGATCGCGAGGTCGAGCTGCTCGCGCGGCTCCTGCGGGAACTCCCGGCCGGTCTCGCGCTTGACGATGCCCTTGAAGGTCGCGACCAGGCCCTTGAGGTCCTCGGCGGTCAGGTCGAGGTCGTTCTCGGTGCCCTTGGCCTGCTTGGCCTCGTCCAGGGCCTCCTCGAACAGCTCGCCGTCCACGCCCAGCACGGTCTTGCCGAACATCTGGACCAGGCGGCGGTAGGAGTCCCAGGCGAAACGCTCGTTGCCGGACTGGGCGGCGAGGCCGGCCACCGAAGCGTCGGACAGACCGATGTTCAGGACGGTGTCCATCATGCCGGGCATGGAGAACTTGGCACCCGAACGGACCGACACCAGCAGCGGGTTGTCGTGCTGCCCGAGCGTCTTGCCCATCTCGGCCTCGAGGGCCGTCAGGTGCTTGCTGATCTCCTCGTGCAGGGAGGCCGGCTCACTGCCGGTCTCCAGGAAGACCTTGCAGGCCTCGGTCGTGATGGTGAACCCCGGAGGGACGGGGAGACCCAGATTGGTCATCTCGGCCAGGTTCGCACCCTTGCCGCCAAGAAGATCCTTGAGGTCCTTGTTTCCTTCGGTGAAGGAGTAAACAAACTTCTGCTTCGCCGCCACGGGTCGGTCTCCTCGCACACGGTTGCCCTGACGCCGGAGAACATACCCATTTCAAAGGCGCTTTCGTGCCGCCAATAGGCCGTACGCGCTTGAGAACCACTCGGCACCCAGCAGATCGAATGCCCGAGTAGGCATTCACCTGTGTTGATGAAATCGTCCGGTTGACGCTAGCTACCGTTCAAGTAGTGAAGGCATCGAAACACGAAGATCATACGAACCGGACAGAGAGTGATGGCCGAACGTCGAGTCTGTTGCCCCGGTTTGATTTCCTGCAGCCAGCCGCACCGATCGGACCGACGACCCCTTCGGGAAGCGATTCACGTTGTCGAGGCCTTCCGGCAACCTGACCGGCCGTCAACCACTCAGACTATGTGGCAAGCGTCACGAGCGCATCTCAGCCTTCGAGCGCCCATGATCGCGCGCGTCGTGACTGCGAGTGTCCAGAGTAGTCGCTTTGTGTAGCGGAAATCTGCCAGAAAGGAGCCCCCTTGGCCAGATCGGACAAGAGGGCTGGTCCGGAGCGGCAGATGGCCGGTCGAGGCTAATTTCGACCAGCCGTACAGATCATCCGCCAGATGTGTCCGATTCGGCGTCAACGGAGGGCACCGCGCAGTCGTACGGATCGTCCAACCAGCCCTCCGGCAGTACCACCCGGTTGTTGCCGCTGGTCCGACCGCGCGGACCGTCCGCCCCGGCCGGCCACACCTGGGCCTGGTCGATCTGCTGCAGCAGCTCGGCCATCTCGGCGAGGGAGGACGCGTTCGCCAGTCGGACCCGGAGTTCGGACCCGACCGAGAAACCCTTCGTGTACCAGGCCACGTGCTTACGGAAATCGATCACACCGCGGGCCTCGTCACCGAGCCACTCGCCGAGCAGTTGGGCGTGGCGCACCATGGCACGGGCGACCTCGCCGAAGGTCGGGCGGGCGTAGTCGACATCGCCCTCGAAGACCGACACCAGGTCCTTGAAGAGCCAGGGCCGGCCGAGGCAGCCGCGACCGACCACCACGCCGTCGCACCCCGTCTCGCGCATCATCCGCAGCGCGTCGTCGGCCGACCAGATGTCGCCGTTGCCTAGCACCGGGATGTGAGCCGGGACCGACTCCCGCAGCCGGGCGATCGCCGACCAGTCGGCGGTGCCGCCGTAGTGCTGGGCCGCCGTGCGCCCGTGCAGGGCGATGGCCGAGACACCCTCCTCGGCGCCGATCCGGCCCGCGTCCAGGAAGGTGATGTGGTCGTCGTCGATGCCCTTGCGCATCTTCATCGTCACCGGCAGGTCGCCCGCATTGGCGACGGCCTCCCGGAGGATGTCCCGCAGCAGGTTGCGCTTGTACGGCAGCGCCGAGCCGCCGCCCTTGCGGGTGACCTTCGGGACGGGGCAGCCGAAGTTCAGGTCGATGTGATCGGCGAGCCCCTCGTCCGCGATCATGCGGGCCGCCTTGCCGACGGTGACCGGGTCGACGCCGTACAGCTGGATCGACCTGGGCTTCTCGCTCGGGTCGAACTTGATCAACTGCATGGTCTTGGCGTTGCGCTCGACCAGCGCCCGCGTGGTGATCATCTCGGAGACGTACAGCCCCTTTCCGCCGCTCTGCTCCCGGCACAGCGTCCGGAAGGGAGCGTTGGTGATCCCTGCCATGGGTGCCAGCACGACCGGCGGCCACACCTGCATCGGGCCGATGTTCAGCGGGGCGAACTCGGCTCCTGCGGCGGACGCGGGCTGGGTGGGCTCACCGGTGGCTTCGGCGGACCCGACGGTGTCGGCTGTGCTGGGCGTGGTGGTCATGCGCGGCAGAGTCCTCGGCTGATGGGATTCGGGACTCTCCATTGTCCCCCACCTGAAAGGCGGCCTGGCCGGGGTCGGGAGGGTGGGGTGGGTGAGGGGTGGGGTGGGTGAGGGGTGGGGTGGGGTGGGGTGGGGTGGGGTGGGGTGGGGTGGGTGGTGGGTGGGGTGGGGTGGGTGGTGGGTGGGCTTGGACGGGTGAGCGGGCGGGCTTGTGTGGGTGGGGTAGCTGGGCTGGCCGGGCTTGTGCGGCCGGGCGGTGGCTGAGCGGGTGGGGCAGCTGGGCGGGTGGGCTGACTTGGCCGCGGCGGCTACGGGGTGGCTTTCGCCACGCTGATCTGGCCGGAGCTGGTGGCGATGTCGAGGTGGCGGGTGGAGGTGTCGGATCTCAGGGCCGGGTTGATGTCCACTGCACCTGAACTGGTGTTGTGGTCGATGCGGTACCCGGCAGGGTCGGCCGGGAGTTCGAGGTCGACCTGGCCGGAGGTGGCTGTGACGGTGACCTCCTCGGGTGGGCGGGCGAACATGAGCAGCAGTTGCCCGGAGGTCAGGACGGCCCGAACGCGGGTGGAGGTCAAGGTCTCGCCGGTGATCTGTCCCGAGGACGCCTTCGCCCAGACCGGGCCGCTCACAGCATCGAGCCGGATCGCCCCCGAGGTGGTCTCGATCCGGAGCTCCCCGGACAGCCCTCGCGCGGTGAATCCACCGGACGTGGCCCGGGCATGGACCGGCACTCCGGCCGGAATCCGGATGTCGAGCAGGAGCCCGCACCCGAAGGGCTCGGCGTCCAGCGGCCCGACGATGGTGCCGCAGCGGACGGTTATTCGGAGAGTTCCGTTCTCCAGGCTCTCCTCGACCGCGGGTGGCCGCAGCGCCCAGTCAGCCCGCTGGTCCACCGTGACGCGGTCGGGCGCACCGGCCTCGACCCGCACCTGAGCGGCCTCGGCATTGAGTTCCACTGCGGTGACCGGACCGAGGAAGGTCCGCGTGGTCGTGGTCGTCCGGTACGCCATGACGCCCCAGGCCATGCCAGCTCCGGCAAGGACGCTGAGGGTCAGCACGATGATCGCGACGGCGCGCCAGGCCTTGCGCTCACGCTCTCCTGCTGAGGTGTCTGCTGTGCCCGCGGTGCCACTCATGCCATCTGCCATGTCTGCGGTGGCTGCGCTGCCTCGCCGGCTGTGGCGGGCTGCGGCGGCGGCGTTGACCGGGCGGATCGCCACCTCAGCCCACCTCGAGGAACCGGAGGACTGCGAGGACCCTGCGGTGGTCGGCGTCCGTCTGCGGGAGGTCGAGCTTCATCAGGATGGCGTTGATGTGCTTCGCGACAGCGCTGTCGCTCACCACCAGGATGGCGGCGATGCCAGCGTTGGACCGGCCTTCCGCCATGAGGGCGAGGACGTCGCGCTCGCGTGGAGTCAGTTTGCGGAGCGGATCGCGATCCTTGCGGACGAGGAGTTGGGCGACCACCTCGGGGTCGAGCGCCGTACCGCCGTCGGCAACTCGCTGGAGCGCCTCCAGGAAGTCGTCGACATTGGCGACACGCTGCTTGAGCAGGTACCCGACGCCACTGGTGTTCGCCGAGAGCAGGTCGGCGGCGTAGCGCTCCTCCACATACTGCGAGAGCAGCAGGACGGCCACATCGGGCCACTGCCTGCGGATCAGCAGCGCAGCCTTGACGCCCTCGTCCGCGAAGTCCGGTGGCATTCGCACATCAATGATCGCAATGTCAGGTTTGTGTTCCTCGACTGCGGCCAGCAGGGATTCTGCGTCTCCGACCGCAGCCGGGATCTCGTAGCCGACGGATTCCAGCACCTTGATCAGGCCGACCCGTAGGAGGACGGAGTCTTCGGCAATCACAGCTCGCACGGCAGCTCCACGGTGAGAGTGGTGGGGCCCCCGAGGGGGCTGATGACAGTGAGCGTGCCGTCGACCGAGGCCGCTCGTTTCCGCAGGCCCGTCAGGCCGCTTCCCCTGGACGGATCGGCCCCGCCGATGCCGTCGTCGCCGATGACTATCCGGAGCCGGTCTCCGGATCGACGGACGGAGAGGTCGACGCGGGACGCCCGGGCGTGCTTGGCCGCGTTCGCCAGTGCCTCGGAGACTGTGAAGTAGGCGACCGCTTCGACCGCTGGTGCCACACGTCCGTCGAGGTCGACGTCCATGCGCACCGGCACCGGACTCCGAGCGGCGATGCCGGACAGTGCTGCGTCCAACCCGCGGTCCTCCAGGACGACCGGGTGCAGGCCGCGGACGAGGTCGCGCAGCTCCTCGATGGCTGCCTGGGCCTCCTCGTGCGCCTCGACGATGACCTGCATGGCCTCCGTCGGAATGTCGGTCAGCGTCCGGCGGGCCAGTCCGAGGTTCATGGCGAGGGAGACGAGACGCTGCTGGGCACCGTCGTGGAGGTCCCGCTCGATCCGGCGGCGCTCGGCGTCTGCGGCGTCCACTACCCCGGCACGGCTGACCGCGAGTCGCTCCACCCGTTCTTCCAGCACCTCGGCCCGGTTGCGACCGATCAGGGCGCGGGTGGTCCGCTCGTCGGTGCGGGCGATCCAGGCGAACGCCCAGGGCCCGAGGAGGAGCAGCGCCACACCGGCGGCAGTGACCAATCCGCCGTCGGTCGTCCACCCGGATCCGGGCCGCATTGGGCCGTCGGGCGGCAGCGCCCAGATCCAGACGAAGAACGTCGCCATGACGAGACCGGCTCCCCAGACCGCCATGACCAGGAGGCCTGCGGTCGCGAACAGTGGGGCCATGACGACGTGATGGAGCGTCTGGCGCCAGGTCATGCCGGCGCGCAGTCTCCTCGCCCACCCCGCATCGGGCGGCAGCCGGCTCGGCACGTCCACGCCGCGCAGGACGAGGAGGCGACTTCGCTGTGCCGTCGTCAGGAGGTCGAAGCAGAAGGGAAGTACGAACACCAGGACGGCGGCGGACTTGGCGTCGAGGAGGAGGACGACGGCCGGCATCCCCAGGGGGACACCTGCCGCGACGAAGAGGGTGTCCCGCCTGGCAGCCGCCGCCCACGGAACGCGCCGGAGAAGTGGCGCGAGCGGGTTGCGGAGAGCGGAATCGGACATGGCGGAAAGAGTAGTTGGCGCGCGATCAGCTCCACCATGAAGTGCTCTTCACTGTTGATGGTGTAGCTGGCTTCACCATGAAAAGTGAAGTGTGCGCCAACGACAGGGGCATCCGCAGGTCGCGAATGTTGTCGGCATGACGAACAGCCTGACGAACAGCACGGGAAACAGCACGGCGAACGGCACGGCGAACAGCACGGCGAACGACCGGACGAGCAACACGGTGTACGGCCGGGCGAACCCGACGGTGCGCGAGGCGGACGGCGCTGCCCGGGACACCGGAACGGGCGGTGTCGGCCCGTCGACCGCTGCGGGACCGCTGGCGGGTGCCCGTGCCCGAGGGCTCGCTGCGGACCGCGTCGGCGAGACGGTCCGCGGTCGCGGCGCAGTACCTCCGGGGCGGAGTCGGGTGCCACCGCCCAGCGTCCGCCGTACTTTGGCCCTGCCTGTGCTGGGGCCGTGGTCCGTCCGCGGTTCGGCGGGGCGCGGGCGCCGGGCCGCGTTGGAGGTCTACGAGCACGGCGAGTTGCTCGATGTGGTGGTGACGTCGTCCTTGGCGGGTGGCGTGCTCCGTGGCGTACGGCGACGGCCGGGCACCGGCCATCCCGGGGCCTTCGCCTGGGGGCGGCTGTGCGCGGACGGCTCACCGCCCGCGGTGGTGTTCACCCGTGGCCGACGGGCCAGTCAGCGGGTTCCCGCCGGGTTGACCACGGTGATGGGTGCGTTCTGGCTGGCTTGGTGCGCCACACCTGCAACAGGTGTCCTGGTGAGCGGGCCGGGCTGCCCACCGGTCCGGCTGCGGGCGGGGGTTGCTGCGTGAACCACCACCGGCTGCTGGCCGCCTGCGGACTCGCGCTGATCCCCTGGGCGGTGGCCCTGGCCTGGGCACATCTCGTCGGCTGGGCCCTGCTCGACGCGGCCGAGGCCGCAGCGCTGCTCACTGCAGGCCTGTGGCCGGACGGCCGCGGCGCGGCACCCCGCTCGGCCGCGTGCCTCGCCGGTCTGCTGCTCGGGCTGGACGCCCTGGTCGATGTCTCGACAGCTGCCACCGGGCCCGAGCTGGCGACCGCACTCACCATGGCACTTGCCGCCGAGGTGCCGATCGCGCTGGTGTGCCTGCTGCTCGCAGCCGACCGCGCTGCCTTCGACCACGCGGCGAGCCGTGCGTGCCGGACGCCCCGGGTGCCGCGCTTCACCATCGGTGCCTCGCTGCCGCGACGCACGGGCTCGCCGGTTCGCCGCGGCGCACCGGCGATCCCCGCCCTGCTCCGCGCGTCGACGCACTCAGGAACGGGCCGCGAGAGCCTCCAACTTGCTCCGCGTCTCCTCGTCCTGGGGCGTGTAGGCGACAAGTCTCGGGCCGGGCCGCGGGCCGAGCCAGAGATTGGTGTACTCGAAGCGCATCAAGCCGACGTCCGGCACCAGGAAGCGCTTCAGGCCGTTGCCGAGGCCGGCGACCTCGTGCTGCTGCCACATCTCCTCGAACTCGGGCGAGGCCTTGCGCAGTCGGTTCAGCAACGTCTTCCACGCAGGCTCGGCCCCGTGATCGGCCATGGCGGTACGGAACTTGGCCACCATGGCGGGGCGCGCCTCCCCGATGTCGAGGAGGCTCCTCTGGAACTCGGAGTCGGTGAAGGCCAGCCACATCAGATTGCGGTCCTCGAACGGGAGGGCGTCGAGGTCGCCTGCGATCCAGGTGTAGGCGCGGTTGTAGGCGAGAACGTCGTAGCGGCTGTTCAGCACGGCGGCCGGCATCGGCTCCAGCTGAGTGAGGAGCATCCGCGCGGCCGGCGTGACGGTGGCGCATTCGACGATCGGGGCAGGGTCCTCGGCACCGGCCAGGACGAACAGGTGGGCACGTTCCGTCGGGTCGAGCATGAGCGCCCGTGCCACCGACTGCAGCACCTGGGCGGAGACCTGGATGTCCCGCCCCTGCTCCAGCCAGGTGTACCAGGTGACTCCCACCGTGGCGAGGTGCGCCACTTCTTCCCGGCGAAGGCCCGGTGTGCGGCGGCGCCCGGTCTCGGGCAACCCCACCTGCTCGGGCGAGATGCGCTCCCGGCGGCTACGGAGGAAGGCGGCGAGCTCCTGTCGCCGGGCAGCGGCCGGAGCGAGTTCGGCCCCGGCGCCGGCTCCCGGCCTGGTAGCCGTGGACCCCGTGGCCGTGGACCCCGTAGCCGTGAAGCCCGCCGCCGTCGGGCTTGTGGCCGTGGACCCGCCGGCCCTGGTGGCAGGGCCGGGCCGGGAGGCAGACTCCGTAGGGCGGCCTGTGGAGGCGATGCGTGTAGCCATGCCTACCAGGATGCTCCCGCGCGCATCCTGTTGCCAGGTACTCGTTATACCTGGATAAACGATGTCTGGTACCAGGGTGCGGCGAGGCGGATCGTAGGTGCCGTGACTCAGCAACTGACGCTTCCACGGACCACCTCCACCGCCGGTCGTGCCACGGACGCCCCCACCCTGGGTGTCGCGGGCCTCGTCACCGTCCTGCTCGGCGCCTTCCTGCCGATGCTCGACTTCTTCATCGTCAACGTCGCGCTGCCCACCATCGACCACGACCTCGCTGCGGGCCCCGCGGTTCTGGAGCTCGTCGCCGCCGGTTACGGCATCGCCTTCGCGGTCCTGCTGGTCCTGGGCGGCCGGCTCGGCGACGCACTCGGTCGGCGCCGTCTGTTCGTCGCCGGTGCCGCGCTCTTCGCGGTGACGTCCCTGGCCTGCGGTCTCGCGCCGACGGCGTGGACGCTGGTGGCGGCACGCGTGGCGCAGGGCGCCTCCGCTGCGCTGCTGCTGCCCCAGGTCCTGGCGACCATCACCGCTGCCAGCAGCGGGGCCCAGCGTGCCCGGGCACTCGGCATCTACGGCGCGGTCGGCGGCATCTCCGTCGTCATCGGCCAGGTCCTCGGCGGCATGATGGTCGCGGCGGACCTGTTCGGGAGCGGCTGGCGCGCCGTGTTCCTGCTCAACGTCCCGTTCGCCCTGCTGACCGCGGTGCTCGCCGTCCGGTTCGTGCCCGAGACGCGGGCCAGCCGTGCCGCGGGAGTGGACGTGCCCGGCACGGTGCTGCTGACCGCCTCGCTGCTCTCCCTCTTCGTCCCGCTGATGGAGGGCCGGGCCGTCGGTTGGCCGCTGTGGACCTGGCTGCTGCTCGGCCTGTTCCCGCTGCTCGCCGCCGCCTTCCTGACCGTGGAGCGCCGGGCCGAGCGGATGGGCCGGACACCGCTGGTGCCGCTCTCACTGCTGCACATTCCCGAGATGCGCCGAGGACTCGGCATCGCGCTGCCCTACTTCACCGGCTTCGGCGGCTTCATGTTCGTGGTGGCGATCCTGCTCCAGCACGGTCTCCGGCTCGGGCCGGTCGCCGCCGGCTGGGCGCTGGTGCCGATGGCCGCAGGGTACTTCGCGGCCTCGCTCTCCGGCCCGCGTCTGGTGGGACGGTTCGGCAGCCGGGTGATCACGGCCGGCGCAGTGGTCCAGGGGATCGGCCTGGTCACCCTGCTGGCCACCGTCCTGGCGGACTGGACTCACTTCTCGCCGCTGCGGATGCTGCCCGGCGTCGCCCTGGCGGGCATCGGCCAGGGCCTGGTGGGCACTCCACTGTTCCGCGTGGTGCTGTCCAAGGTCCCTGCCGAGCGGGCAGGCGTCGGGAGCGGCGTCCTGGCGACCACCCAGCAGTCCAGCCTCGCGCTCGGCGTCGCCACCCTCGGCACGCTCTTCCTCGCGGTGTCCCCCACCATGGGCTTCGCGCACGCACTGGCGCTCGTGCTGGCCCTCCAGTTCGGCGGCTCGGTGATCATCGCCGTCCTCAGCCTGCGGCTCCCGCGCTCGGTTGCCTGACCTGCGGGGCAGCGTACGAGGTGGTGTTCCAAGGGTGCGAAAAACCGGAAGCAGAGTGTCGGCGACGGATGGGAGCATGACGTCATGACGACCACTGACCCCACCACACCGGCCGACACCCGCACCCGTGAGCAGTTGGTCGCCCTGGTCGAGGCGGGCACTCGGCCCAAGTACCTGCTCTTCTGGGGCCACCGGCCGGAGCCCGACGGCCGGATCGGTCCGGGGTCGCTCAGCCAGTGGTGGCCCGGGGAGTTCACCGTGGACGGTGTCACCTACCGCTCCGCGGAGCACTGGATGATGGCCGGGAAGGCCCGCCTGTTCCAGGACGAGCAGACGCTGGCCCGCATCCTGGCCGCACCCACCCCGGGCGAGGCCAAGAAGCTGGGTCGCCAGGTCCGGGGCTTCGACGAGGAGCGGTGGGTCGCCGAACGGTTCGAGCTCGTGGTCGCCGGCAACGTGGCCAAGTTCGGGCAGGACGACGCGCTGCGGAACTACCTGCTGGGCACCGCCCAGCGCGTCCTGGTGGAGGCCAGCCCGCTCGACCGGCTCTGGGGCATCGGCCTGGCGGCTGACAACGAGCGGGCCACCCGACCGCAGGAGTGGCGCGGCCTCAACCTGCTCGGCTTCGCCCTGATGGAGGCCCGGGCCCGGCTCATCGCCTGACCCTGGCCCTGAACCCTGGCCTCGGCCCTGAACCTGGCTCCGGACCCCGGCCCCGGCCGTGACCCTGGCCGCGGGTCCCGGACTGCCCCTGACGCCGATGCAGGGCTGCGCCCCGGGCAACCACCCGACACTCGCGCCCTCGGAACGCCACCACTTCTTCCGGCGACTTCAACCCCCGCCACCTGCAACGTCATTCGCCGAAAATCGGCGGACTCACGCCTGTAACACCGACGCCGTATGGCTTGGCGAGGATGGCCCGAGGTAGGGCCAGGGGGCCGGCTGGGCGGCCCCGAGGTGGAGAGGCTGGTCGGACGAGGGATGACAGTGCAGGAGCTGGGGCCCACAGCAGCGGACATCCACATGCTGCGGACGGAGTTGGACGAACTACTCCGGGCGCGGCAGTACGCAGCACAGCGCGAACGACGGCTCGCCGAGGCGGTGCAGGCGGCGAGCCAACCGGACCGGGCGCACGGCTACGCCCAACCACACCAACAGCCGGACCCGGAACTCCTACGGCGCCTCGCACAGGCCCGGTCCCTGCGGGAAGGACTGGGCACTCGCTGCCTCGACTTGAGCGAACGCCTCTTGGCACTGGAGGATCTCGCCCGGCAGAACGGCGGCTTTCCCCAACGCAGTTACCGCGATCCGTCCGGCCCCGGCGGCACCGGCAGCGCCGGGCAGCAGGACGCGGTACCGCGTCAGCAGACTGCGGGCACCCGGCCGTCACCCTTCGGCGCCGGCCCTCACACAGCTAGCCCCCACACCACCGGCGACCGCAGCACCGGCCACCCCAACACCTACTCCCCGCAAGCCGGTTCACTGCCTCCGGGTTCGCCGTTCCAGGGAGCCGCTGCTACCACCCCCACCGCACCGGCCACCCCCACCGCCGGTGCAGCGGCCGCACCCCAGTACCGGCCGATCCCCGAACCCCCGGCACCACCAGTCCCACCGACTCACACCATCGCGCGGACGCCCGAGCCGGCAACGAAACCGGCGGTCGGGCCTGCGGCCATGACTGCGGCCGAACCGAAGCCCGCGAAGCGCAGGCGTCCCACCGGGGCCCGGTTCGGCGGCGCGTTCGTGGAGGAACAGGAGCCGGAGCCGGTCCGGGCCACCGCGGCCGAGCAGGCTGCGGCCGAAGCCGCAGGGATGGCCCCACCGTCCGCTCCAACGGTGGCCCCGGTCCGCGGGGCCCGCTTCGGCGGTGTCCGGGGTGCGGCATCAGGCGACACCGAATACCGATCGGCGCCGGCCGACAGCGAACCGCCCACACCCTCCACCTCCGCACCCACCGCTCCAGCCGCTCCCGTCACTCCCGCTCCTGCTCCCGCTCCGCCGCCGCGCAGTGCCGAGGAGCTGGCCGCCCTCGCCGTCCGCGTCGGCGAGTTGCACGGCCGCGGTTCGGCGCACGAGTCGGCAGCCGTCGTGGCGCAGGCCGCGGTGACCCTCGCGCCGCAGGACGTGGCCCGTCTCGCCGCTCTGCTGCGATCGCAGGGGCCGTACGGTGCGGCGGGCTACCTCGTCCGCGCGACGGCGCACGGTTCGCCGGACCAAGCGGCCGGCACCTTGGCCGAGCTCCGCCGAGTGGGGCTGGCGGACGAGGCGAACGAACTGTTCCATGCCCTGTGGGGCGTACCGGGTTCGGCGCTGCCGGCGCTGATCGCGGCCCTGGAACGGGCGGGCCAGGCCGCCGACGGCCAGACCCTGCTGTGGGAGTGGGCCTCCGCCCCGCCGGCCGAACTGGCTGCACTGACCGCCGGTCTGGCCGCGGCCGGGCGCACTGGTGACGTCCGGCACCTGCTGCGGCAGGTTGCGGGCCGGCCGATCGCCGATGTGGCCGCCACCGTCGAGCAGTTGGCGTTCCCAGATGCTACGGCGGCACCGCCGGGCACGGGATCCGTCCCGCATCCGGCCGCCCCACATCCGGCCGCGCAGCAGGCCACCGCGCAACAGGCCACCGCGCAACAGGCGGCCACGCAGCGATTCGCCGCCGCACTGGTGCGTGAGACCGCGGGGCTGCGCTCGCCCGGTGACCTCGCCGAACTGGGGCGCGCTCTGCTCCCGCACCGCGAGCTGTACCAGGTGCTGCTGGGTGCGGCGGCCGCACTGGAGGAGAGCCGTTCGCGAGGGGTGCTGGCCGCCCTCCGGTCGGCGGGGCTCCCGACGGCACCGCCCGCACCCCGCCCCCGCGGTCGCCGCTGACGTCTGCCGTCGATCCGGCACGGGGAACGACTCGGCCCCCTCTGCCGCAGAATCTGCAGCGGAGGGGGCCGGGTCGGCGGACCGAAGAGCGTCGTACCGAGGTCAGCAGCCGATCAGGCGGGCGGCCAGGTAGGACTTCACCTGGTCGAGGGAGACGCGCTCCTGCGCCATGGTGTCGCGCTCGCGCACGGTCACCGCGTCGTCCTCGAGGGTGTCGAAGTCGACGGTGACGCAGAACGGCGTGCCGATCTCGTCCTGGCGGCGGTAGCGCTTGCCGATGGCGCCGGCGTCGTCGAAGTCGACGTTCCACGCGGTGCGCAGGTCGGCGGCGAGGCCGCGGGCCTTCGGCGAGAGGTCGGCGTTGCGGGAGAGCGGGAGCACCGCGACCTTGACGGGGGCGAGGCGCGGGTCGAGCCGCATGCCGACGCGCTTCTCCATCTGGCCCTTGGCGTTGGGGGCCTCGTCCTCGAAGTAGGCGTCGATCAGGAAGGCGAGCATGGCGCGGTTGAGGCCGGCTGCCGGCTCGATGACGTACGGGAAGTAGCGCTCGCCGGACTCCTGGTCGAAGTACTTGAGGTCCTGGCCGGAGTGCTCGCTGTGCACGGCGAGGTCGTAGTCCGTGCGGTTGGCGATGCCCTCGAGCTCGGAGAACTCGGTGCCGCCGAAGTTGAAGCGGTACTCGATGTCGACCGTGCGCTTGGCGTAGTGGGAGAGCTTCTCCTTCGGGTGCTCGAAGAAGCGCATGTTCTCCTCGCGCAGGCCGAGGTCGCGGTACCAGTTCCAGCGCTGCTCGAGCCAGTACTCGTGCCACTTCTCGTCCTCGCCCGGCTTGACGAAGAACTCCATCTCCATCTGCTCGAACTCGCGGGTGCGGAAGATGAAGTTGCCGGGCGTGATCTCGTTGCGGAAGCTCTTGCCGACCTGGGCGATGCCGAACGGCGGCTTCTTGCGCGAGGTGGTCTGAACGGCCTTGAAGTTGGTGAAGATGCCCTGCGCGGTCTCCGGGCGGAGGTACGCGAGGCCGGAGCCGTCCTCGACCGGGCCGAGGTGCGTCTTCAGCATGCCCGAGAACTCCTTGGGCTCCGTGAAGGAGCCCTTGTTCCCGCAGTTCGGGCAGTTGATGTCGGCGAGGCCGTTGGCGGGCAGCTTGCCGTGCTTGGCCTCGTACGCCTCTTCCAGGTGGTCGGCGCGGAAGCGCTTGTGACAGGAGAGGCACTCGGTGAGCGGGTCGTTGAAGGTGGCGACGTGGCCGGAGGCCTCCCAGACCTCCTTGGCGAGGATCACCGAGGAGTCGATTCCGACGACGTCCTCACGAGCGGTGACCATCGCCCGCCACCACAGGCGCTTGATGTTCTCCTTGAGCTCGACACCCAGCGGACCGTAGTCCCAGGCGGCGCGGGTACCGCCGTAGATCTCGCTGCAGGGGTAGACGAAGCCACGGCGCTTGCTCAGGCTGACGATCGTGTCGATCTTGTCGGCGGCCACAGTGCTCTCTTCAGTACGACGGCACGGTCTGGGCACGGCTGGTTGCACGCACCCGAATACCTCAGGTTACCGGGCTCGGGGGTGGTGCAGTCACATCAGTATCGGCCGCACCGCATGTTCCCGCGGCGTTCGGACGGCACTTTCCCGCCCGGCTCCAGGGCCTCCCGCCCGCACGCCACCTCCCCGACCCCCGCGCGCCCACCCGTTCACCGCCCTCCTGAGCCCACCCGTTCACCGCCCTCCTGAGCCCACCCGCTCGCCGGCCTTCCCACACCCGTCCGGGCCGCCGGCCACCCCGCCGGCCCACCGCGGTCCACCCGCGCAGCGGACGCGCCTCACCCAATCGGGTGAGTTGACAATCATTTCCACATAAGATGAGAATGGTTGTCATGACGCTCCCCCGACCCTCCGGCGGCACCCGCCGCCGCCCTGCCAAGGCCGTCGCCCTCACTGCCACCGCCCTCGCCGCCGCCCTCGCGCTGACGGCCTGCGGCGGCACCAGCAGTGCGCAGGACGCCGGCGGCAGACTGTCGGTGGTCGCGTCCTTCTACCCGATGGAGTTCCTCGCCTCGCAGATCGGCGGCGAGCACGTGAAGGTGACCGATCTGACGGCCGCCGGCGTGGAGCCGCACGACCTCGAACTCACCGCCAGGCAGGTCGGCGCCGTCCAGAAGGCCGGGGCGGTCCTCTACCTGAAGGGCCTGCAGCCGACGGTCGACAAGGCGGTCGAGCAATCACACTCCAAGCACGTCGTCGACGCCACCGCGGCCTCCCCGCTGGTCGACCACCACCTCGACGAGGGCGGCGAGGAGGCCGACGGCCACGGTCACGAGCACGGCGGCCCGGCCGGCGACCCGCACATCTGGCTCGACCCGACCCGGTACGCGGCGGTCGCCAAGGCGGTCGGTGCGGCGTTCGCCGACGCCGACCCGGCGCACGCCGCCGACTACGAGAAGAACACCGCCGACCTGGTCACCCGACTCACCGCGCTGGACACGGAGTTCCGGGACGGCCTGAAGGGCTCGGGGACGAAGGCCTTCGTCACCAGCCACGCCGCCTTCGGCTACCTCGCCGACCACTACGGTCTGGAGCAGATCGCGATCAACGGGGTCGACCCGGAGGCCGAGCCCAGCCCGGCCCGGCTCGCCACGATCCAGCAGGCGGCCCGGGAGCACGGCGTCACCACCATCTTCTTCGAGAGCCTGGTGAGCCCCGCGCTCGCCACCAGCGTCGCCAAGGACCTGAAGCTGCGGACCGCCGTGCTCGACCCCATCGAGGGCATCAAGAACGGCAAGGGCGACTACTTCTCCGTGATGCGGCAGAACCTGACCAACCTCCGGGCGGCGCTCGGCGCCACCAGCTGACGGGACACCACGCCATGAGCCCAGTCCTCCCCGAGCGCACCACCGCGCCCGAAGCCCCCACCGCGCCCGAAACCACCACGCCCGACGCAGCCCCCGACGCGTCCGAAAGCACAACACCCGAGGCAGCACCCGAGGCGGCACCCGACACAGCCCCCGACGGCCAGCCGCCGGCCGTCCGTCTCCGCGAGGCGGTCGCCTCGGTCGGCGGCCGCCCGGTGCTGCGCGGTGTGGACCTCACCGTCCGCCCCGGCGAGGTGGTGGCCCTGCTCGGCGCCAACGGTTCGGGCAAGTCGACCACCGTCAAGGCGGTGGTCGGCGGCGTCCCGCTGGACCGCGGGCATCTGGAGCTGTTCGGCACCCCGTACCGCTCGTTCCGCGCCTGGCGCCGGATCGGGTACGTGCCGCAGCGCACCACCGCCGCCGGCGGCGTCCCGGCGACCGTCCGCGAGGTGGTCTCCACCGGACGGCTGCCGCAGCACCGGCTGCTGCCGTTCCGCCGGCGCGACCGGGCCGCGGTCGACCGGGCGCTGGCCGCGGTCGGCATGCTGGACCGAGCCGAGGACGGCGTGACCGGGCTCTCCGGCGGCCAGCACCAGCGGGTGCTGATCGCCCGCGCCCTGGTCGGCGAACCGGACCTGCTGATCATGGACGAGCCGATGGCCGGCGTCGACGTCGCCAGCCAGCAGGTGCTCGCCGACATCCTGGGCCGGGAGGCCGACCGCGGCTGCGCCGTCCTGCTCGTCCTGCACGAGCTCGGCCCGCTGGAGCCGCTCATCGACCGGGCCGTGGTGCTGCGGGACGGCTGCGTGGCGCACGACGGCCCGCCGCCCCAGGGGGTCGGACAGCACGCCCTGCCCGGCCACGACCACGTCCACCCGCACGCCGACGACCACACCCACCCCCGAGGACTGCTCGCATGATCGAGATGCTGCAATTCGACTTCATGCAGCGGGCGCTGGTCGCCGCCGTGCTGGTCGGGATCACCGCGCCGGCCGTCGGCGTCTACCTGGTGCAGCGGCGCCAGGCGCTGATGGGCGACGGCATCGGGCACGTCGCCCTCACCGGCGTCGGCCTCGGTTTCCTGTTCCAGACCAGCCCGGTCTGGATGGCCGTCCTGGTCTGCGTGCTGGGCGCGGTCGTGATGGAGCTCGTCCGCTCGCGCGGCAACCAGCGCGGCGACATCGCCCTCGCGATGCTCTTCTACGGGGGCATGGCCTGCGGCAAGCTGCTGGTCAGCGTGAGCGCCCAGGCCGGCAGCGGCAACCTGGAGAGCTACCTGTGGGGGTCCATCCTCACCGTGGGCCCCGGGGACCTCGCCACCATCGCCGTACTGGCCGCGGTGGTCGTGGCCGTCACCTTCGGGCTGCGCCGCCAGCTGTTCGCGATCTGCCAGGACGAGGAGTTCGCCCGGGTCACCGGGATCCCCGTCCGGGTGCTGAACCTGCTGCTGGCCGTGATGGCCGCGGTCACCGTGACGGTGGCGATGCGGGTCGTCGGACTGCTGCTGGTCAGTGCGCTGATGGTCGTCCCGGTGGCGGCCGCGCAGCAGGTGACGCGTTCCTTCCGGGCGACCCAGGCGGCGGCGGTCGGCCTCGGGATCACCGTGGCGGTGCTCGGGGTGGCCGGCTCGTACCAGGCCGACGTGCCGTCCGGCCCCGCGATCGTGCTGCTCGCGATCGCCGCCTTCGCCCTGCTGGGCGCGGTGGCGGGCCCGCTGGCCCGGCGGCGGCACCGGGCCGCGCCGGACTCCGGTCCGGAGGTCTGCGACGTGGTGCTGCCCGCCCAGTCGGCGGGCCGGGAGGCGGGCCGGACGGCGGAGGCTCCGGATCGGGAGGGGGCGTCCACGGGGCGGAACGGACGGCGCGAGAGCGAGCCGTCCGCGGGCCGGGGGCTGGCACAATGAGGTGCGACAGCATCCCACCCCCAGGAGGACCCACGGTGACCACCGCAGGCCCGACGCCGCGAGCCCGATCCACTCGGCAGCGAGCCGCCGTCTCGGCGGTGCTGGACGAGATCGAGGACTTCCGCAGCGCGCAGGAGCTGCACGACATGCTCAAGCACCGGGGCGACTCGGTGGGTCTGACCACGGTCTACCGTACGCTGCAGTCCCTCGCCGAGGCCGGTGAGGTGGACGTGCTGCGGACGTCCGAGGGCGAGGCGGTCTACCGGCGGTGCAGCAGCGGGCACCACCACCACCTGGTGTGCCGCACCTGCGGCGCGACGGTCGAGGTGGAGGGTCCGGCGGTGGAGCACTGGGCGAACGCGGTCGCCGCCGAGCACGGCTTCAGCGACATCGCGCACACCCTGGAGATCTTCGGCACCTGCGGGAACTGCGCGCAGAAGGCCTGACCGCGCGGGCAGACACCCGCACGCACGGCGCCGGAACACGCGGGGCCGGACCACAGGCACCGGAACACACGGCACCCGAACATGCGGAGCCGGAGCACACGGCGCCGGAACAGCACCGCACCTGAACACGCGAGAGGCCCGGGCCGGTCGGCCCGGGCCTCTCGCGTGCACGCGGAAGGCGGGTACGACCCGTCAGCGCTGGGCCGGGAGCTCCGCGGCGGCGGCCTCGGCGGCGGCCTCCACCTCGTTGGGGATCGCCCCGCCGAAGCGGCGGTCGCGCCGCGCGTACTGCTCACAGGCGCGCCACAGGTCGCGGCGGTCGAAGTCCGGCCAGAGCACGTCCTGGAAGACGAACTCGGCGTAGGCGGACTGCCAGGCGAGGAAGTTGGAGGTGCGCTGCTCGCCGCTGGGGCGCAGGAACAGGTCGACGTCCGGCATGTCGGGGTAGTACAGGTACTTGGCGAAGGTCTTCTCGTTGACCTTCTTGGGGTCGAGCCGGCCGGCGGCGACGTCGCGGGCGATGGCCTGGGCGGCGTCGGCGATCTCGGCGCGGCCGCCGTAGTTGACGCAGAAGTACAGCGTCATGGCGGTGTTGTCCTTGGTCTGCTCCTGGGCGACCTGGAGCTCCTGGACGACGCTCTTCCACATCTTCGGCATGCGGCCGGCCCAGCGGATGCGGATGCCCATGGCGTCCATCTCGTCGCGGCGGCGGCGGATGACGTCCCGGTTGAAGTTCATCAGGAACTTCACCTCCTCCGGGGACCGCTTCCAGTTCTCGGTGGAGAAGGCGTAGAGCGAGAGGTTCTTGACGCCGATCTCCAGGCAGCCGCGGAGCACGTCGAGGACGACGGCCTCGCCGACCTTGTGGCCCTCGGTGCGGGGCAGGCCGCGCTCCTTGGCCCAGCGGCCGTTGCCGTCCATCACGCAGGCCACGTGGTTGGGCACCAGCTCGCCGGGGATCTTCGGCGGGCGGGCGCCGCTCGGGTGCGGCGCCGGGGTCTCGTACACCCGCTGCTTGCTGCCGAAGAGCCGTCGTGCTGCCATGCTCACTTCTCCACGTATCTCATCGAGCGGATGCCCCGCTCCAGGTGCCACTGCAGATAGGCGGCCACCAGCCCGCTGCCCTCGCGCCAGTAGCGCGGCTCGCAGGCGTCCGCCGTCTGCCAGTCCCCCGACAGCAGTGCGCCGAGCAGGACCAGTGTCTCAGGGGAGGGTACGGCACTTCCAGGGACCCGACAGTCGGCGCAGAGCACGCCGCCCCCCTGGAGCGAGAAGAACCGGTTGGGTCCGGGCAGGCCGCACTTGGCGCACGCGCCGAAACTCGCGCCGTAGCCGTTGACCGCGAGCGAGCGCAGCAGGAAGGCGTCGAGCACCAGGTGCGACTCGTGCTCCCCCGCGGCGAGCGTGCGCAGGCCGCCGACCAGGAGCAGGTACTGCTGGACGGCGGGCTCGCCCTCGTTCTCGGCGAAGCGCTCGGCCGTCTCCAGCATGGCGGTGCCGGCGGTGTAGCGGGCGTAGTCACCGACGATCCGGCCGCCGTACGGGGCGATGGTCTCGACCTGGGTGCACAGCGGCAGGGAGCGGCCGACCAGGTCGCTGCCCCGGCTGAAGAACTGCACGTCGACGTGGGAGAACGGCTCCAGCCGGGCGCCGAACTTCGACTTGGTGCGGCGCACGCCGCGGGCGACGGCCCGGACCCGGCCGTGCTGGCGGGTGAGCAGGGTGATGATCCGGTCGGCCTCGCCGAGCTTCTGGGTGCGCAGCACCACGCCGTCGTCGCGGAACAGGCTCATGCGGCGGCACTCCGGGCGACGGCGGTGGGCAGTATCGGCATCCCCCCATTCTCGCGCACGCCGACCGGGTCCCCGGGCGGACCCGCACGACCCGACCCGACGCTCATGGACCGACCCGCGCGGCGGTCCGCACGGCCGTCCGCGGGCAGCCGTGAGCCCCGCACCGGGGCCGGGGGGTTGCCCTGTCGGTGCGGGTCACGGCGGGCCCGGGAGGGGGGAGTCGGGCCCGGTCGGGGGCGCGGCCCGGGAAACGGGCCGCGTGGGAAGGGACGGGAAGGTGTGGGAAGGGGACGGGAAGGTGTGGGAAGGGACGGCAGGGCGTGGGAAGGCGCGGGCGAGCGGGGGCGGCGGCGTCAGCGCGGGGCGCGGGTCGCGTCCTCCAGCAGGTCCTCGACCCGCGGGGGTCCGATCCGCAGACAGCGCCCGACGGCGGCGAGGGCGGCGCGCTCCTGCGGCAGGTAGCCGCCGTCGGCAAGGGCGATCCAGGCGCCCTGCAGGACGAGCCGTTCGCGGCCGGCCGGTGCCAGGTGCGGGGCGAGCGGTTCGAGGGCGGCGTGGAGTTCGATGGCGAGGCCGCCGGCGCCGCTCGCGGCGGTGTCGTCGACGTCCTGGGGTTCGCCGCCGCTGCGGCCGGTGAGGGCGGCGAGGGAGGCGAGGACCTGGGCCTCGCCGCAGTCGTCGAAGCCGGCCTCGCGGATCAGGGCGCAGGCGGCGTCACGGCCGGCCCGGCTGCCGGATCCGCCGGCGGCGAGGACGGCGAGGGCGACGGTGTACTGGGCGTCGCGGAGCATCGCGGCGAGCCGGACGGAGGTGAGCTGCTCCAGTGCCTCGACGCCGTAGCGGCCGTGGCAGCTGGTGCACTGCACGCTGCCGATGACCGGGCCGAGCGGCAGGACCGGGGTGCCGAGCAACCGCAGCCACCGCCGGCCGTGCTGTCGGCGGTAGTTGCGGTCGCCGCCGCAGCCCGGGCAGAAGAAGTCACCGAGGACGTCAGTCCGCCAGCGAGGACGGACACCCCACAACCCTGTCACGGCGCCACTCCCCAGACATGGCAGGCGGCCTGCACGTCTGCGGGCAGGTCACGCGACCGGACTCCGCTGGCCGTCCCACCGACCCCGGTTCCGGTGCGTCGATGTTGCCACGGTTACGGGCACGTGTCAGCACCCCGAACGGGTGCCGGGGCGAAAAAATGTGGCGCAGGACACACGGGGTGGCGGGAGGGGCCGGACGGCCCGGAAACGCGGCGAGGGGCCGCCCCACGGGCGGCCCCTCGTACACGTCGCTTCGGCGTGTCAGCTGCGCTGCGCGCGGTTGACGGCGCTCACCAGGGCCTTCAGCGAGGCCAGCACGGTGTTGCCGTCGATGCCGACGCCCCACAGCACCTTGCCGTCGACGGCGCACTCGACGTAGGCGGCGGCCTGGGCGTCGCCGCCCTCGCTCAGCGCGTGCTCGGCGTAGTCCAGGACGCGGACGTCCAGGCCGATGCCGGCCAGCGCGTCGACGAAGGCGGAGACCGGGCCGTTGCCGGAGCCGGTCAGCGCGGTGCGCTCGCCGTCCACCACGGCCTCGGCGTGCAGCACGTCGCGGCCGTTCTCGGTGGTCAGGCTGCGCGGGCCGTCCAGCGAGATGCGGCCCCACGCGTTGTCCGGGGTCGGCAGGTACTCGTCCTGGAAGACCGCCCAGATCTCGGCCGGGGTGACCTCGCCGCCCTCGGCGTCGGTCTTCGACTGGATGTTCTTCGAGAACTCGATCTGCATCCGGCGCGGCAGGTCCAGCTTGTGGTCGTTCTTCAGGACGTACGCGATGCCGCCCTTGCCGGACTGGCTGTTGACCCGGATCACGGCCTCGTACGAGCGGCCGACGTCCTTGGGGTCGATCGGCAGGTACGGGACGCCCCAGGTGAAGTCGGCGACCGGGACGCCGGCGGCGGCCGCGTCGGCCTCCAGGGCGTCGAAGCCCTTCTTGATGGCGTCCTGGTGGGAGCCGGAGAAGGAGGTGTAGACCAGGTCGCCGGCGTAGGGGTGGCGCTCGGCGACGCCCATCTGGTTGCAGTACTCGGCGGTGCGACGGATCTCGTCGATGTCCGAGAAGTCGATCATCGGGTCGACGCCCTGCGAGAACAGGTTCATGCCGACGTTGACCAGGTCCAGGTTGCCGGTGCGCTCGCCCTGGCCGAACAGGCAGCCCTCGACGCGGTCGGCGCCGGCCATCACGGCCAGCTCGGCGGAGGCGACGCCGGTGCCGCGGTCGTTGTGCGGGTGGGTGGACAGGCAGACGAACTCGCGGCGGGACAGGTTCCGCGACATCCACTCGATCTTGTCGGCGTAGACGTTCGGGGTGGACCGCTCGACGGTGGTCGGCAGGTTCAGGATGATCTCGCGGCCCTCGCCCGGCTGCCAGACGTCCATGACCGCCTCGCAGACCTCCAGGGCGAAGTCCAGCTCGGTGTCGATGAAGATCTCCGGCGAGTACTCGTAGCCCAGGACGGTCTCGTCGCCCAGGATCTTCTCCGCGTACTCCATCACCAGGCGGGTGCCGTCCACGGCGATCGCCTTGATGTCGTCCTTGCTGCCCTTGAAGACCACCCGGCGGAACAGCGGCGAGGTGGCGTTGTACAGGTGGACGGTGGCCCGGGCGGCGCCCTTCAGGGACTCCACGGTGCGCTCGATCAGGTCCTCGCGGGCCTGGGTCAGCACCGAGATCGTGACGTCCTCGGGGATCGCGTCCTCCTCGATCAGGGAGCGCACGAAGGCGAAGTCGGTGGCGCCGGAGGACGGGAAGCCGACCTCGATCTCCTTGTAGCCCATGCGCACCAGCAGGTCGAACATCTTGCGCTTGCGGGCCGGGGACATCGGGTCGATCAGGGCCTGGTTGCCGTCCCGCAGGTCGGTGGACAGCCAGCGCGGGGCCTGCGTGATCACCTTGCTCGGCCAGGTGCGGTCGGGCAGGTCGACGGTGCCGAAGGGTACGTAGCGGTGGAACGGCATGCCCGAGGGCTTCTGCTGGACCGTGTGTGCCGTGATCGGGGTGGGGCGGTCGATGAACGCGCGGGCGACGGACGACTGCTCGGTCATGGGGTGACTCTCGGCTTCCATGTCGATTGCGGGCTGATCGGGGCTTGGACACCCGAACTCGGCCGACTGGTGTGCCGCATCCAGAAAAGGGCGCAACACGACTCCCCGCGGCGAGGGAGCCGGCCTCCGATGGACTACAGGCCCTCGCCGCGGCAGCTAAGAAGAAGCAGCCCGTAACGCATGATGCTCCCCAGCGTAACCCAGCTCCCCGGGCACACGAAGTGAAGCCCACCACGATTCCACCCACTGAGACGGTTCGCTTCCTGCAGGGGTCGTGACATCTCGTCATGAATGCGTCACCCTGGGCGACATGGCTGCGACTCCCGCGTACCCGTGCTGCGCCATCGTCCCGCCCCACATCCTCGACCGACTGGCCGATCTGGGCCACGCGCCGGCCCGGCGCTCGGTGGCCGTCGACACCGCCCTGCGCGAGCAGCGGCTGCTCGCCGTCCCCTCCGCCGCGGCCGCGCCCCACCGGCTGACCCGCACCGTCGCCGACGCCGGCCACACCGAGACGCTGCCCGGCCGCACCGTCCGCACCGAGGGCGGTGGGCCGGTCGCCGACGACTCCGCCGACCGCGCCTACGACGGCCTGGGCGCCACCTTCGAGCTCTACCGCGAGGTGTACGGCCGGGCCTCGATCGACGACGCCTGGCTGCCGCTGGACGCCACCGTCCACTACGGCGACCGCTACGACAACGCCTTCTGGAACGGCAGCCGGATGGTCTTCGGCGACGGGGACGGCGAGATCTTCGTCGACTTCACCGTCTGCCTGGACGTCATCGGCCACGAACTCACGCACGGCGTCACGCAGTTCACCGCCGACCTGGAGTACCGGGACCAGCCGGGCGCGCTCAACGAGTCGCTCTCCGACGTCTTCGGCTCCCTGGTCAAGCAGTACGCGCTCGGCCAGCGGGCCGAGGAGGCGGACTGGCTGATCGGCGCCGGCCTGCTCGCCCCCGGGGTGCGCGGGGTCGCCCTGCGCTCGATGAAGGCCCCCGGCACCGCCTACGACGACGACCGGCTCGGCACCGACCCGCAGCCCGCGCACATGGACGGCTACGTCCGCACCCGGAGCGACTCCGGCGGGGTGCACATCAACTCCGGCATCCCCAACCGCGCCTTCTACCTCGCGGCGGTCGCGATCGGCGGCCACGCCTGGGAGGGCGCCGGCCGGATCTGGTACGACACCCTCACCAGCGGCCGGCTCTCCCCCACCACCGACTTCGCCGCCTTCGCCCGGGCGACGGTCGCCACCGCGAGCTCGCACAACCCCCGGGTGAGCGGCGTCGCGGACGCGGTGGCCGACGCGTGGTCACAGGTGGGAATCAGCACAACCTGAGGTACGGGTGGACTCTGTGAAAGACCTCGGCAAAGCCCACCCCTGCGTAGCACACTGACAACCATGCGTATCCAGGTCACCAGGACCGGCGGCTTCGCCGGCCACGCCAAGCACGCCGAGCTGGACACCGCCGCGCGCCCCGACGCACCGCACGTGCACGCACTGGCCCGCGAGGCGATGGCCGGCGGGCTGCGCGCCCCGTCGTACGGCGTGCCGGACGGCTTCCACTACGAGATCACGGTGGACGGCCGCACCGTCTACTGCGCCGACCCGAAGCTCACCGACTCCCAGCGCGAACTGGTCGGCCTGGTCATGCGCGAGGGCGCCTGAGGGTCGCGGGGCGCCCGAGCACCACGCCCGTCCGTCGGTCAGCGGCGACGCGCCTCGAAGCGGACGAAGTCCCGCCCGCGCGGCCCGGCCCGGTGGAACAGCGACTGTCCGACGGCGGTGTCCGAGGCGCCGACCACCGCGCACAGCCGTCGGAGCACCTCCTCGCCGCTCGGCCGGCTGCCGTCCGGCGCAGGGTCGTTGCGGACGGCGGCCAGCGCGGCGGGGTCGGGCAGTCCGGCCTTCTCGGCGGTCTTCGCGCAGTACGCGTCCCACTCCGCGCGGTGCGCGGCACGGGCCGCCGGGTCCGCGGGCGGCGTCCAGTCCGCGGCCCAGCTCAGTTCGCGGAAGCCGCCGCCGGCGAAGCAGGCCGTGGCGCCGGCGCACCGCCCGTCGTCCTCCAGCACCCAGACCGGGGCCTTGAGTTCGAACGCGAGGTCGAAGGCCGGGTCGAGCAGCCGGGAGCGGGAGATCCGGCCGAACCGCGGCTTCGGCGGGTCGAAGAGGACGGCCGTGCCGCCGGGCGTGCCCGGGTAGAGGTAGCCGCCGAGCCTGGACCGCCCGAGGGCGGCCCGGACCCGGTCGGTGTCGGCGGCGGTGACGGCGGCGAAGGTGGGCACGGCGGAACTCCGGTCGGCGGAACGGGCGCTGGGAACGCGCCGGGAAGACGAGGGGGGTGGGGGCTCAGTCCGCGGGGCGGAAGGCCGAGGCGGCGTACCGCAGGTGCTCGGGCACGGCGGCGTCCACGGCGTCGACGGCCGCGCCGATGCCGGCCCACAGCTCCGGCATCACCGGGATCACGCAGGCGTCGCGGCCGAAGACGACCCGGCCGGGGCCGCGCATCTCGACGCCCACCACCTCGGCGAACGGCACGTGGTGCACCCCGCCGTCGGGTTCGCGCGCCCACAGGCCCCGGTCGTCGACCGCGAGACGGGCCCGGCGGGCCTGCGAGGAGCGCAGCCGGGCGCTGAGCGGCGGACGGAACACCGCGGCGCCGGAGGGCAGGTCGCGCACGGTGGCGCAGGAGTACGCGGGCAGCGGGCGGCCGTCCGGCAGCACCGCCTCGACCTCCGCGTCGCAGGGCACCACGAGCAGCACGGTCTCCAGCGCGCGGGCGAACGCCTCCCGGGCCTGGTCCGGGGTGACCTTCGCGAGGGCGGCGAGGCGGGTCTGCGCGTCCTGGCACTCATCGCCGAAGAGCAGGGCGCCGGCGGCCTCGCCGAGCTCGTGGGTGACCGAGCGAGGGTCCTCGAAGAGCTCGCGGAGACCGGTGACCTCCTCGGCGAGTTCGGCATCGGTGGGGCCCTCGGCGGCGAGGCGGAGCGCGCCCGCCCAGAGGAGTTCGGCGACCCGCGCCTCCTGGCCCTCGCGGGCGTCCAGGCAGACGGTGCGCTCGCCCCGGCCGGGGCCGGCGTGGACGGTGTCGCCGCCGACGTCGTAGGAGAGGCCGTGCTCGTGGCGGACGGTGGCGCGCAGGCGCTCGGAGAGGACCTTGCAGGCGAGCAGCAGCGCCGGATCGTCGAGGTCGCCGCGCAGGGCGATGCCGGGGCCGGGCACGTCCTCGTGGCGCCAGGACGGGCCGGTGTGCAGGACCGGCCGGGGGGTGCTGCGGTCGGGCCGCTCGCCGTCGGGCAGCGGCAGGCGCAGCCCCTCCGGGGGCGGGCCGGTCAGCAGGAGGACGGCGTTGTTGCGGTGGAAGTACCGTTCGACGGTCCCGCGGACGGCCTCGACGGGGATGCGGTCCGCGCCGGGGCCCCGGAAGGCGGCGAGGCCGAGGCCCTGGGCGCCGTAACGGTGGGAGAGGAGCTCGCCGGTCATCGGGTCGGCGACCCTGCCGTCCTCGGCCGCGAGGACGCCGGCCTCCTGCTCGATGCGGTCCAGCGGCAGCGCGGTGAGCGCCCCGCAGACCGCGGCGAGGAAGGCGGTGACCTGCTCGGGGCGGCCGGTGCAGGTGAACTGGGTGGTCAGCAGGTCGACCGAGGCGTTGTGGTCGTGGTGCAGCCGCGGCAGGGTGCTCATCGCCAGGTGCTCGATCATGTGGGTGGTGCCCAGGGTGCGCAGCGTCTCGTCCTGCGCGCCGCACCCGAACATGAGGACCGCTTCGAGCGGTCCGGGCGCTTCCGCCCACAGGACGGGGATTCCGTCGACGACCTCGTGGTTCACCGGGCGATCATAAGGGGAATCCATCGACCCGCTTGTGACGATTTGATGACGGAGCGCATGACCGCGGCCGCGCCGCGCACGCCCCTTGCCCGCGGCCGACATCGGCACGGTTCCCGGAACGGCGACGGCCCGCCGGCGGGGTGCCGGCGGGCCGTGCGGTGCTGCGGTGTTGCAGTGCTGCAGTGCTGCGGGGTGGCTGCTCAGAAGCCCAGCTTGCGCAGCTGCTTCGGGTCGCGCTGCCAGTCCTTGGCGACCTTGACGTGCAGGTCGAGGTAGACGGGCGTGCCGAGCAGCGCCTCGATGTGCTTGCGGGCGGTGGTGCCGACGTGCTTGAGCCGGGAGCCCTTGGCGCCGATGACGATCGCCTTCTGGCTCTGCCGCTCGATGTACACGTTGGCGTGGATGTCGAGCAGCGGACGGTCGGCCGGCCGGCCCTCGCGCGGGAGCATCTCCTCGACCACCACGGCGAGCGAGTGCGGCAGCTCGTCGCGGACGCCCTCCAGGGCGGCCTCGCGGATCAGCTCGGCGACCATGATCTGCTCGGGCTCGTCGGTCAGGTCGCCGTCCGGGTAGAGCGGCTGGCCCTCGGGGAGCAGCTTGGTGATCAGGTCACCCACCAGCGAGACCTGCTTGTCGCCGACGGCGGAGACCGGGATGATCTCGGCCCACTCGATGCCGAGCTCCGCACCGAGCTGGTGGATGGCGATCAGCTGCTCGGCCAGCCGCTTGGAGTCGACCAGGTCGGTCTTGGTGACGATCGCGACCTTGGGGGTCTTGCGGACCTCGGCGAGCTCCTTGGCGATGAACCGGTCACCGGGGCCGAGCTTCTGGTCGGCGGGCAGGCAGAAGCCGATCACGTCGACCTCCGCCCAGGTGGTGCGGACGAGGTCGTTGAGCCGCTCGCCGAGCAGGGTGCGCGGCTTGTGCAGGCCCGGGGTGTCGACCAGGACGAGCTGCGCGTCCGGGCGGTGCACGATGCCGCGCACGGTGTGCCGGGTGGTCTGCGGTCGGTCGGAGGTGATCGCGACCTTCGTCCCGACCAGGGCGTTGGTCAGGGTCGACTTGCCCGCGTTGGGACGGCCGACGAAGCACGCGAACCCGGAGCGGTACGGGGAGGAAGGGGCATTCATGGGCACCATTCTCCCTGATCACCGGCGGCCGGACGGACGCGTGCCGCGGCGGGCGGCTCAGCCGGTCTTCTTGCCTCCGGTCAGTGCGCCGACCAGGACGAGGACCAGCAGGACGAGCGAGCCGATCAGCCAGTACGGCGAGCCGGTCTCCCGCCAGCGGCCGAAGCCCATGACGGTGAGCAGCAGCCCCGCGAAGAACGCCAGTACGCCCATGTCCCCTCCCCTGCGCCGTTCCCCGGCACTGCTCCCGTGCGCCACTCCCGTGCACCGGGACGGTGCCGTCCGCGCGGCCCCGCCCCCCGCCGGGCCGGTCATCAGACTATCGGGCGGGACCGGCTCGGCGGGCGGGTCTCAGCGCGCCTCGGTACGGCTCCGCAGGGCGCCGTCGGGGCCCGCCAGCAGCAGCGGGGTGCCGGCGCCGCCGAGGTCGCGCACGGCGGCGAGGTCGGCCTCGGCCGGGGTCTCGGCCTCGGTGACCACGGCGGCGGCCTCCAGGCCCTTGGCGCCGCTGGCGACGGCCATGGCCACCGCGGTCTGCAGTGCGCTGAGCCGCAGCGACTCCAGCGAGACGCTGCCGGCCGTGTAGGTGCGGCCGGTCTCGTCGCGCACCGCGGCCCCCTCCGCCACGCCGTTGCGGGCGCGGACGGAGCGGGCCAGGGTGATGATCTTCTTGTCCTCGGGATCCAGTTCGGTGATCTCGCTCATGAGCCCTGAGCATAGGCGGGCGCCGCCGCGCCGTCCGCGCCGGACCGCGGGGCGGACACCCGCCGGCCCGGTCAGCCGTCGGCCTCCGCCAGCAGGGCGCCCCGGCCGGCCGGGGCGAACAGGGCGAGGGCCTCGTCGATGCGGTGCAGCACGGCGGCGTCCAGGGTCACTCCGGCCGCGGCGGTGTTCTCGGCGATGTGGGCGGGGGTCCGGCTGCCGGGGATCGGCACCACGTGCTCGTCCTGGTGCAGCAGCCAGGCCAGCGCCAGCTGCCCGGGGGTCAGGCCGAGGTCGGCGGCGATGCCGCGCAGCGGGGCGTAGCGGTCGTTGTTGGTCTGCAGGTTGGCCCCGTCGAAGCGGGGGATGTGCCGGCGGAAGTCGTCCTCGCCGAGCTGCTGGACGGTGCCGGTGAGGAAGCCGCCGCCGAGCGGGCTCCAGGCGACCAGGCCGACGCCGAGTTCGCGGGCGGCGGCGAGCAGCTCCGGGTCGACGGGCTGCCACATCGACCACTGGGTCTGGACGGCGGCCACCGGGTGGACGGCGTGCGCGGCGCGCAGCTGCCCGGCGGTCACGTTGGAGAGGCCGAGGTGGCGGACCAGGCCGGCGGCGACGAGGTCGGCGACGGCGCCGACGGTGTCCTCGAAGGGCACCTGCGGGTCGGGGAAGTGCGGGTAGTACAGGTCGATGACGTCGGTGCCGAGGTTGCGCAGCGACTGCTCGGCGTAGCCGCGCACGTACTTCGGCTCGGCGTTGACGGCCAGCTCGCCGAAGGAGTAGCCGACCGGGAAGCTGTGCGCTTCGGCGCCCTCCGGGATGCGGAAGCCGAACTTGGTGGCGATCACCACCTCGTCGCGGCCGCCGGCCCCCGCCCGGCCGACGAGGGCCTCGTTGTGGCCGTCGGCGCCGTAGCCGTCGGCGGTGTCGATCATCGTGGCGCCGGCGTCCAGCGCGGCGTGCAGGGCGGCGACGCCCCGGTCGTCGTCGGTCCGCCCGTACATGCCGGGCGAGAGCACCATGGCTCCGAAGCCGACGGGTGCGGTCTGCAGTCCTCCGAGCGAGCGCTCGCTCATCCGTCCCCCTCCGTGGGTGGTGTGCGGTCGGCGCCCACCCTCCCCCGGAATCCGACGGTCCGTCAAAGTACTTCGCCGGGCGTACCGGAGGCCGGGACGGCGGGCGTCCCGGCCTCCTGGTTCCCGCGGCCGTCGGGGTGCGGTTCAGTGGCCGATCGGGTTGGGCGGCCCCGGCTTGAGCACCTTGACGAGGGTCTGCGGACCGTTGGGCGCGGTCTCCGGGCCGCTGTGGCGCTGGCGCCAGTAGGGGTTGTCCTGCGGCAGGTGGCTGCTCACTCTGCCGTACATGCCGAAGGTCACCACCGCGAAGCCGAAGGCGAAGCTGAACACCACGTTGGGGATCTGGAAGGCCAGCCGGTTGGCGCTGCTGTCGAGCACCATGAGGCCCACGAAGCCGGCGAGGATGAACAGCACGCCGACGATCATGTTCAGGGTGGACGCGAAGTTGCCGCCGATCACCGCGCCGATCATGAGGATCCCGCCGACCACGATGGACAGCACGCTGAGGGCGCCGTTGCTGGACAGGCCCAGGGTCTCCTTACCGTCGGTGTCGAAGAAGCCGACCTGGTCGACGAGGCCGAGGATGCCGAAGACCACCAGGAACACTCCGCCGAGGCCCGCGGTCCAGCGGTAGATCTGGCCGAGCCGGTGGTCCACGGGAAGTTCGTCTTGCAGTTTCATCTGCTGCCTCCGCCGTACGTCAGCCGTGGCCGTGGTAGTCGCGGTGGTAGGGGATCTCGTGGAGGTAGAGCGAACCGCACTGCTGGCAGGTCCGCAGCCCCGTCCCCCAGTCCGTCTCCGGCCTGGTCTCGGCATCGGGTTCGATCGTGGCGCCGCACATGCCCTCGGCGGGGTTGGCGGTCCGGACGATGTGCCACCTGCTCACCTCGCCGGACCGGCCCGCCGGGCCGTACTCCGCGCGCAGTTGGTGCGTCATACCCTCCATGGTGCAAACGCCCGGGCCCCGGCGGCAAACGCGGGCGGGGTCCGTCGCCACACGAACGGCCGGTCCCCCGGGTGCGGGGGACCGGCCGTGGCGCGGTGGCGGGGGTCAGCTCTGCTGGTCGGCGAGCTCGTCCTCCGGGTCCTCGACGGCCCGGACGGGCGCGGCGACGACGGTGTCGATGCGGTTGCGGCGGCCGGCCGAGCTCTCGGCGCTCAGCCGGATCGCCACCAGGTCGGTGGCCGTCTCGTCCGGGACGGGGATGTCGCAGGACGAGCCGGGGATCGGCACCCGGCCGAGGTGCTTGGCGAGCAGGCCGCCGACGGTCTCGACGTCCTCGTCCTCCAGCTCCAGGCCGAACAGCTCGCCGAGGTCCTCGACCAGCAGCCGCGCGGTGATCCGGTACGAGCCGTCGCCGAGGTCCTCGACCGGGGCGATCTCCCGGTCGTACTCGTCGGTGATCTCGCCGACGATCTCCTCCAGGATGTCCTCGATGGTGACCAGGCCGGCCGTGCCGCCGTACTCGTCGATCACGATCGCCACGTGCGAGCGCATCTGCTGCATCTCGCGCAGCAGGTCGGCGGCCGGCTTGGAGTCCGGGACGAAGACGGCGGGCCGCATGACCGTGCCGACCTGCTCGGACTCGGCGTCCCGGTTGACGTGGGTGCGCCGGATCAGGTCCTTGAGGTAGACGATGCCGACCACGTCGTCCTCGTTGTCGCCGACCACCGGGATCCGCGAGAAGCCGGAGCGCAGCGCCAGGGTCAGCGCCTGCCGGATGCTCTTGTGCCGCTCGATCATCACCAGGTCGGTGCGCGGCACCATCACCTCGCGGACGATGGTGTCGCCGAGCTCGAAGACGGAGTGCACCATGCGGCGCTCCTCGTCCTCGATCAGGTCGTCCTTCTCGGCGAGGTCGACCAGGGCCCGCAGCTCGGCCTCGGAGGCGAACGGACCCTCCTTGTAGCCCTTGCCCGGGGTCAGCGCGTTGCCGACCAGGATCAGCAGCCGCGGGATCGGCCCGAGGATGCGGGCCAGCGGCAGCAGCACGAAGGAGGCGGCGGTCGAGGTGGTCAGCGGGTGCTGGCGGCCGATGGTGCGCGGCGAGACGCCCACCGCGACGAAGGAGACCAGCACCATCACCGCGATCGCGGAGAGCACCGCCTGCCAGGTCTTGTCGACGTTCCGCACGAAGACCACGGTGACCAGGACGGCCGCCGCCATCTCGCAGGCCACCCTGATCAGGGTGGCCAGGTTGAGGTAGCGGATCGGGTCGGTGGCCACCGTCAGCAGCCGGGCCGATCCCTTGCGGCCCGCCCGGACGGCCTCCTCGGCACGGAACCGGGAGACCCGGGAGATGCCGGCCTCGGCGCACGCGGCGAGCCAGCCGACCACGACCAGCAGCAGAGCCCCGACGAGGAAGCTCGTACTATCACCACTCACAAGCGGCCGGCCCTCAGTGGACGGTCGGCGCCGGGGAGATCCCGGACAGGCCGCGGCCGGAGCGCCAGTCGTCCAGGATGCGCTTCTGCAGCCCGAACATCTCCTTCTCCTCGTCCGGCTCCTCGTGGTCGTAGCCGAGCACGTGGAGCACCCCGTGGACGGTGAGCAGCTGCAGCTCCTCGTCCATCGAGTGCTGCGAGGGGGCGGCCTTGCCCTGCTGCTGGGCGACCTCGGGGCAGAGCACGATGTCGCCGAGGAGGCCCTGCGGCAGCTCCTGGCCCTCCTTGCCGGGACGCAGCTCGTCCATCGGGAAGGACATCACGTCGGTGGGCCCGGGCAGGTCCATCCACTGGACGTGCAGCTCCGCCATCGCGTCGCTGTCGACCAGGATCACGGAGAGCTCGGACTGCGGGTGGATCCGCATCTTGTCGAGGGCGAAGCGGGCGACGTCGAGGATGGCTTCCTCGTCGACGTCCCACCCGGACTCGTTGGCGATGTCGATCGACATGGAGGGCTTGTGACTCAGCTTTCGGTGCGGTGGGACTGGCGTTGGGACTGACGCGGGGCGCGGGCGCCCCGGCGCTGGACGGGCTTGCGGTCGGTGGCGGCCTGGTCGGCCTCCTGCTGGGCGTCCCAGCGCTCGTAGGCGTCCACGATCCGGCCGACCAGCTTGTGCCGCACCACGTCGGTGCTGGTCAGCACCGAGAAGTGGATGTCCGGCACGTCGGCGAGGATCTCCTGGACGACCTTGAGGCCGCTGCGGGTGCCGCCCGGCAGGTCGATCTGGCTGGTGTCGCCGGTGACCACCACGCGCGAGTTGAAGCCGAGCCGGGTCAGGAACATCTTCATCTGCTCGGGCGAGGTGTTCTGGGCCTCGTCGAGGATGATGAAGGCGTCGTTGAGGGTGCGGCCTCGCATGTAGGCGAGCGGGGCGACCTCGATGGTGCCCGCGGCCATCAGCCGGGGGATCGAGTCCGGGTCCATCATGTCGTGCAGCGCGTCGTAGAGCGGGCGCAGGTACGGGTCGATCTTCTCGTAGAGGGTGCCGGGCAGGAAGCCCAGCCGCTCCCCCGCCTCGACGGCCGGCCGGGTCAGGATGATCCGGTTGACCTCCTTGGCCTGGAGGGCCTGCACGGCCTTGGCCATGGCCAGGTAGGTCTTGCCGGTGCCGGCGGGGCCGAGGCCGAAGACGATCGTGTGCTTGTCGATCGCGTCGACGTAGCGCTGCTGGTTGAGCGTCTTGGGGCGGATCGTGCGGCCCCGGTTGGACAGGATGTTCGCCGTGAACACCTCGGAGGGCGCCGGGTGGTCCGGGTTGTCGGCGGCGCTCCTGAGCATCGCGATGGAACGCTCCACGGCGTCCTCCGTCAGGGGTTGGCCGGTGCGGAGCACCAGCATCATCTCGTTGAAGAGCTGCTCGACCAACCTGATCTCGGAGCGGTCGCCGGTGGCTGTCACCTCGTTGCCGCGCACGTGGATGTCGGTCTGCGGGAACCCCTGCTCGATCACTCGCAGGAGCGAGTCGGCCGCACCCAGCAGCGTCACCATGGGGTGCTTCTCGGGGATCACGATCCGGGTGCTGGCCTGCGCCTCACGGCGCGGCTGTCCGTTGGTACGGGTCTGCGGTGTGTCACTCATGGGTCGGCGCTGCGGCCTGCCTCATCCCAATCCGTCGTCTCGGGGTGCAGCTCGGGGTGTCCGAGGTCACCAGGGTACGCCGCACGGGCCCTCTCCCGGAGGGCAGGGGCGGCGCGGCTCCGCCCGCGGCGGCCGGATTCGATGGTGGGCCACCCGCCCCGACCGCGCGAGTGGTTTTCCGCCCCGGCCGCACCAGGAGCCGTCCCCGGGGCCGCGCGGGAGACCGCCCCAGGAGCGCGTGGAAGCATCCGTACGCCCTTGCGGTGCGCGCACGTCCTAGGCCCGGCGGCGGGGCACCGGGACGCGGGCGAGGTCCTCGGCGATCACGATCTCGCCGTCGAAGTGCTTGCGGGCCTCGGCGAGGTGCTGGTCGAGGACGGGGTAGCGCTGCGAGAAGTGCGTGAGGACGAGGGTCCGCACCCCGGCCGCGGCCGCGACCCGGGCGGCCTGCGCCGCGGTGAGGTGGCCGTGCTCGGACGCCAGGTGCTCGTCCGCGTCCACGAAGGTGGCCTCGATGACCAGCATGTCGGCGCCCTCGGCGAGCTCGTCGACGCCGTCGCACAGCCGGGTGTCCATCACGAAGGCGAAGCGCTGGCCGGGCCGCACCTCGCTGACCTCGTCCAGGGTGACGGTGCGGCCGTCCACCTCGACCCGGCCGTGCTGCTGGAGGGCTCCGACCGCGGGCCCGCGCAGGCCCAGGGCGGCGAGCCGCTCGGGCAGCATCCGGCGGCTGTCCGGCTCGGCGAGCCGGTAGCCGAAGGACTCCACCGGGTGCGACAGCCGGGCCGCGGACAGCTCGAACGGCGCGCCGGGGGCCTCCAGCGGGCCGGGGTCGAGGATCGGCCGCTGCCGCAGCTCGGCGGTCTCGTGGAAGGCGGAGGCGTACCGCAGCCGGTCGAAGAAGACCTGGCCGGAGGCCGGGTAGTAGGCGTCCACCGGGTGCGGGACCCGGTCCAGGTTGATCCGCTGGACGACGCCGGCCAGCCCCAGGCAGTGGTCGCCGTGGAAGTGGGTGACGGCGATCCGGGTGATCTGGGTGGCGGAGACGCCGGCGTGCAGCATCTGCCGCTGGGTTCCCTCGCCGGGGTCGAAGAGCAGGCCCTCGCCGTCCCAGCGCAGGAGGTAGCCGTTGTGGTTGCGGTGCCGGGTGGGCACCTGGCTGGCGGTGCCGAGGACGACGAGTTCGCGCTGGGACACCTCAGACCAGGCCCTCGCGCAGCTGCACCCCGCCGAGCACGTGGAGGTGGGCGTGGAAGACGGTCTGGCCGGCGCCGGCACCGGTGTTGAAGATCATCCGGTAGCCGTGGCCGTCGATCTTCTCGTCCTCGGCGACCCGGGCGGCCTCGATGAGCAGCTGGGCGGTGATCTCCGGCTCGGCGGCGGCGAGCGCGGCCGCGTTCGGGTAGTGCACCTTCGGGATCACCAGGACGTGCGTCGGCGCCTGCGGGTTGATGTCCCGGAAGGCGACGGTGCGCTGGGTCTCCCGGACGACGGTCGCCGGGATCTCCCCCGCCACGATCTTGCAGAACAGGCAGTCGGGCTGGGCCTCGCCGGCCATGGCGGTCTCCTTGCGGGTGCACGTTCCTGACGGTCCGCAGCCTAGCCGAGCTGCGCACTCCCCCGCGGCGGGCACGGGACCGGCGCGGGGGCGGACGGCCGCTGCCGCCCGCCCCCGGGCCCGTTCGCGCCCGGACGGGCCCTACAGCTCGGGCAGCGGCGGCGGGGTCTTCGCCGGCCGCTCGGCGAGCGCCTCCAGCGCGAGGCGGACGCCCTCGGCGAGCTGGGGGTCGCGGCCGGCCGCCCAGTCCTGCGGCGGGCAGTCGACGACCACGTCCGGGTCGACGCCGTGGTTCTCCACGCCCCAGCCGTAGCCCTCCAGCCAGAACGCATACTTGGGCTGGGTGATCGAGGTGCCGTCGACCAGCGCGTACTTGCTGTCGATGCCGATCACGCCGCCCCAGGTGCGGGTGCCGACCACCGGGCCGATGCCGAGCGCCTGGATCGCGGCGTTGACGATGTCGCCGTCGGAGCCGGAGAACTCGTTGGCGAGCGCCACCACCGGGCCGCGCGGGGCGTCCCCGGGGTACGGCTCGGGGTTGGCGAGGTCGCGGCCGCGGTCCCAGCCGACGATCCGCCGGTTCAGCTTCTCGACGATCAGCTGGGAGGTGTGGCCGCCGCGGTTCTCCCGGAGGTCGACGACCACGCCCTCGCGGGCGAGCTCGACCCGCAGGTCGCGGTGGAGCTGCGCCCAGCCGGAGCTGACCATGTCGGGCACGTGCAGGTAGCCGAGCCGGCCGCCGGACCGCTCGCGGACCTCCGCACGGCGGCCGGCCACCCAGTCGTGGTAGCGCAGCGCCTCCTCGTCGGCGAGCGGCACGACCACCGGGTGCCGCGGGACGCCGTCCTTGCCGGCCACGGTCAGTTCGACCGGCTGGCCGGCGGTGCCCGCCAGCAGCGGGGCCGGGCCGGCGACCGGGTCGACCGGGCGGCCGTCGACGGCGAGCACGGCGTCGCCGGGCCGGACGGCGACGCCGAGGGGGGGCAGCGGCGACCGGGCCCCCGGGGGGG
>NZ_BAAALD010000008.1:138518-160210 GCF_039528095.1 Kitasatospora arboriphila | reverse complement strand
GCCCCGCCCGGGGACACCGGGCGGGGCTTCTCGCATTTCCGGGTTCGGCACGGCCGGTGTGCGACGGCGACGTAGGGTCGCCCTATGGAGACCACCACGACGCCGCCCTCCGGCGAGAGCATCCGTGTCATGTCCGAGCTGACCGCCGAGGATCTCTTCCTTGCGAAGTCCGTGCTGACGGCGGCCTCCGTCGACGACGGCCGGGAGGCGGTCTCGGAGGCGGGCCGGCTGCGGCTCCGGGTGGGCGCGGGTCGTCCGGGCGTGCGGCACCTGCTGCAGACGCTGAACGGCCGTCCGGCGGGGTACGCGCAGCTGGAGGTCGCCGGCGACGGGAGTTCGGCGACGGCTGAGCTGGCCGTCCACCCTGAGCTGCGGCGCCGCGGACTCGGCGGCCGGCTGGCCGAGGCGGTCCTCGCGGAGCTCGCACCGGCCAAGGCGGTGGACTGCTGGGCGCACGGGGGCCACCCCGGTGCGGCCCGGCTGGCGGAGCGGTTCGACGGCGAGCTCGTCCGGGAGCTGCGGCAGATGCGCCGGCCCGCCGGGCAGGAGGTGCCCGAGCCGGTGCTCCCGGAGGGGGTGGAGCTCCGGACCTTCCGTCCGGGCGAGGACGACCGGGCCTGGCTGGCGCTGAACGCGCTGGCCTTCGCGCACCACCCCGAGCAGGGCGCCTGGACGGAGGCGGACCTCGCGGACCGGCTCGCCGAGCCCTGGTTCGACCCGGCCGGCTTCTTCCTCGCCGTCCGTGACGGCGAGCCGGTCGGCTTCCACTGGACGAAGGTGCACCCCGACGGCCTGGGCGAGGTGTACGTGGTCGGTGTGGCCCCGGGCGAGCAGGGCAGCGGCCTCGGCCGGGCGCTCACCGCGGCGGGCCTGCGGCACCTGATCCGGGACCGCGGGGTGCCGGCCGTCCTTCTTTATGTGGACGCTGACAATCCGGCGGCGGTGCGGGTATATGAACGGTTGGGCTTCACCGTCCACGAGGTGGACCTGATGTACCGCGTCCAGGAGGCCGGCCCGGCCGGTGGTTCCGGCCCACAGGGGTGACCGACTCAGCTTTCCTCCTGGCCATCCGGTGTTTACCGTGGATTCAATTGACGCCGCGAAGATCACAGGATGACGCCCGTAGTGCCTCGTCCGCGCTCCGCCCGCCGACCGGCTCGGCTCCGCCCGGCCGCTCCCGGCGGGTGGGCACTGGAGTGGCGGGACGAGGACGCTGCGTACGCCACACACACGTACGCCGCCGCGAACACGGCTGACGACCGCGGTACGTGCGCCCGGGACTTCGCCCTGCATGAGGAGCTGGCACCGATGACCATCCCTGGCCCCGTCTCCGCCTCGTCCGGTGCGGCCCCCGGCCCCGCCTCCGGTGCGGGCTCCAAGCAGGCAGCCAAGCAGGCGTCCAAGAGCCGTGCCCGCGTCCCCAAGGCGGCCGGCAGGTCCACGGCGGCGGGCGAGACCCGTCCGCGGACCGCCGCGGCCCGGGCGGCCGCGGCGGAGCCCGCCCCGGCCGTCCCGGCCGCGCTGCCGAGCGCGATCACCAACGGCCTCGGCGTGCCGGTGAACGACGAGCCGGCAGCCGCCCGGATCGCGCCCCGGTCGGCGACGGCCAGCTCCACGGGCGGGGTGCACTCCGCGCTCGCCGACGTCGAGACCGAGTTCGGTGCCCTCCCGGAGGGACGCTTCCTCGACCGCGAGCGGAGCTGGCTGGCGTTCAACGAGCGGGTGCTGGAACTCGCCGAGGACCCGGACATCCCGCTGCTGGAGCGGGCCAAGTTCCTCGCGATCTTCGCCAGCAACCTGGACGAGTTCTTCATGGTCCGGGTCGCCGGCCTCAAGCGCCGGATCGCCACCGGCGTGGCCACCAGGAGCGCCTCCGGACTGCAGCCGCGCGAGGTGCTGGACCTGATCTGGCGGCGCGCGCGCGAGCTGATGGCCCGCCACGCGGCGTCCTTCCAGCACGAGGTGCTGCCCGACCTGGCCGCCGAGGGCATCGAGGTGGTCCGCTGGCCCGAGCTCCTGGAGAAGGAGCAGGCCCGGCTGCACACGCTCTTCCGCCAGCAGATCTTCCCGGTGCTGACGCCGCTGGCCGTCGACCCGGCGCACCCCTTCCCGTACATATCCGGCCTCAGCCTGAACCTGGCCGTCGTGGTGCGGAACCCGGTCTCCGGGCACAAGCACTTCGCCCGGGTGAAGGTGCCGCAGTCGCTGTCCCGCTTCCTGGAGGCGTCGCCGCAGCGGTACGTCCCGCTGGAGGACGTGATGGGGGCGCACCTGGAGGAGCTCTTCCCGGGCATGGAGGTGCTCGCCCACCACGCCTTCCGGGTGACCCGCAACGAGGACCTGGAGGTCGAGGAGGACGACGCCGAGAACATCCTCAAGGCGCTGGAGAAGGAGCTCATGCGGCGGCGCTTCGGCCCGCCCGTCCGCCTGGAGGTCGAGGAGTCGATCGACCCGTACATCCTCGACCTGCTGGTGCGCGAGCTGAACGTCAGCGAATCCGAGGTGTTCCCGCTGCCCGGGCCGCTCGACCTGACCGGGCTGTTCGGCATCTCCGACCTGGACCGGCCGGAGCTGAAGTACCCGAAGTTCGTCGCGGGCACCGCGCGCGGGCTGACCGACGTGGAGTCGGCGTCCCAGCCGGACATCTTCGCCGCGATGCGCGAGCGGGACGTGCTGCTGCACCACCCGTACGACAGCTTCTCCACCTCGGTGCAGGCCTTCCTGGAGCAGGCCGCGGCCGACCCGCACGTGCTGGCGATCAAGCAGACGCTGTACCGGACCTCCGGTGACTCGCCGATCGTCGACGCGCTGATCGACGCGGCCGAGTCCGGCAAGCAGGTCCTCGTCCTGGTGGAGATCAAGGCCCGCTTCGACGAGCAGGCCAACATCAAGTGGGCCCGCAAGCTGGAGGAGTCCGGCTGCCACGTGGTGTACGGCCTGATCGGGCTGAAGACGCACTGCAAGCTGTCCCTGGTGGTCCGGCAGGAGGGCGAGACGCTCCGCCGCTACGCGCACGTCGGCACCGGCAACTACCACCCGAAGACCGCCCGGCTCTACGAGGACCTCGGTCTGCTGACCGCGGACCCGCAGGTCGGCGCGGACCTCTCGGACCTCTTCAACCGGCTGTCCGGGTACTCGCGCCGCGAGTCCTACCGGCGCCTGCTGACCGCGCCGCGCGGGCTGCGGGACGGCCTGGTCTCGCGGATCCACGGGGAGATCGCGCACCACCGGGCCGGCCGTCCGGCGTACGTGAAGATCAAGGTCAACTCGATCGTCGACGAGGCGGTGATCGACGCGCTGTACCGGGCCTCGCAGGCCGGCGTGCCGGTGGAGGTGTGGGTGCGCGGCATCTGCGCGATCCGCCCCGGCGTCGCCGGGCTGAGCGAGAACGTCCGGGTGCGCAGCGTGCTCGGCCGGTTCCTGGAGCACTCGCGGATCTTCGTGTTCGGCAACGGCGGCGAGCCCGAGGTGTGGTTCGGCAGCGCGGACATGATGCACCGCAACCTGGACCGCCGGATCGAGGCGCTGGTGCGGGTCTCCGACCCGGCGCACCGGGCGGAGCTGTCCGGGCTGCTCGACCTCGGGGTCTCCGACGAGACCGAGTCCTGGCACCTCGGTGCCGACGGGAGCTGGACGCGGCACTCGACCGACGCCGAGGGCAGGCCGCTGCAGCACGTCCAGGACCTGTTCATCGCCTCGCGCAAGCGCCACCGGAACGCGACCGCGGGCCGCTGACCACTGCCCGGGCCGTCGCCCGTGCCCCCGGTTCCGGCGGTGGCCGGGACGGCGGCCGCGGCGGCCCGGGACGACCACACGGGGGAGTCCTTGTCATGACCGATTCGCCGATGACGGCCCCGTCGGCGCCGAGCGCGTCCGCGGGGGAAGTCCTCTCCGGCTACCTCACCACCCAGGCCGGCGCGTTCCTGCGCGCCCTGCCGCAGGCGGTGGGCGAGGCCGGGTCGAGACCGGGCTCGCTCCCGGCCTCGGCGGCGGGTGCGGACGACCTCCTGCGCGCCGTCCGGCGGATCGGCGGTGCCCTGCACACCTTCGGCGCCGCCTTCGAACCCGGCTGGACCGGTGAGCTGCGGACGGAGCTGGCCTGGCTGCTCGACCTGCTCGGTCGGGAGCCCGGCTACCGGCGCCGGTCGTCCCGGCTGCTCGCCGCGCTGGACTCGCTGAGCGACACCGGCTCCGAGTCGCCCGGCATGCTGGCCGGGCACGCCGGTGCGCCCAAGGCCCGTGCGCTGCTGGAGCGGCAGCTCACCCTCGCCCGGACGAGGACGCACACCGCGCTGCTGCAGGAACTGCGGACGGCGCGGCTGCACGCGCTGGCCGACCGGATGACGCTGCTGAGCGGCGAGGTGCCGCTGCTGGACGAGGTGGCCGGGCGGGGCGGCGGCGCACTGGTGCAGCACGCCGCCGGGGCGCTCGGCGCACTCGCCGCGGCGGCCGAGCGGCTGCCGCTGGCCCGCGCGGCGGAGCCGTACGGCGGTGACGGCCTGCACCGGCTCGCGGTGCTGCCCGCGGCCCGCAGCGCCTCCCCCTCCGACGCCGACGCGCTGCTGGCGGCGGACGACGAGCCCTGGCACCGCGTCCGGGTGCTGGCGAAGCGGGCCCGCTACGCGCTGGAGGTGTGCGGGGTGCCGACCGCCGAGCTGGACCGGCTGGACGCGGTGCTCGACCGCCACCGGGACGCCTCGGACGCCGCCGCCACCGCCTCCACCGCGGCCCGCACGCCGCGGATCACGCCGGCGACCGCGTACGTGCTCGGTGTGGTGCATGCTGATCAGCGACTGGAGGTGGAGGCGGCCCGGTACGCCTTCGGCCACCAGTGGCCGAAGCTCCCGCACCACGGATGGCACGAATGGGCGACCGTCTGACCGCAGCGCAGCACCGCGCTGCCAATCCCTTCCGCGTCCGGCTCACCGGGCGGTCCCGGCGCGGCGGCGCGCCCGCCATGCGGGCCGCCGTGCCCGGCTACGGGCCGACCGTGCTGGCCGCCGGCGGGGTGCTCTGGGTGCCCGGCGGGCCGAAGAAGGACGGCCGGGGCCTGAAGAAGCCGAGGATCGCCGTGATCCACCGGCCGAAGTACGACGACTGGAGCCTGCCCAAGGGCAAGCTCGAACCCGGCGAGGGCTGGCAGGCGGCGGCGCTGCGCGAGCTGCGCGAGGAGACCGGGATGCACTGCGTCCTAGGCCAGGAGCTGCCCGCGCAGCACTACCTGGTCGACGGCCGGCCCAAGGAGGTGCGCTACTGGGCGGCGGTGCCGACCAGTGGCGCGTTCACCCCCGGGCGCGAGGTCGACCGGCTGGAATGGCTTCCCCCGAAGAAGGCGAAGGCCCGTCTCACGCACGTCCGGGACCGTGCCCTGGTGGACGCGCTGCTCGTCCTGCTGGGCGGCGCACGGGCCTGAACGGGCGCCGCCCGGCACACCCCGCGGCCGTGTTCCGCCGCAGGTCAGCAGTGCCCCGGCGGGGCCGTCCCGGGTGATCTCACCGCGCCCTCACCGTGACGCAACCGTTACTACCGACCTCGGTTTCCCGCCAGCCGTTCGAGGTTCACCATCCGTTCATTTGCGACCGCCTGACGCGTCACCTGCCCGGCCTACCTTCGGGACCACCGGAGGGCCGAACGGGCCCCGGACCACAGCGAAACCCGCGCTGATCGAGCCATCGACGAGCTCGTCAGGGCGCCGGGTTTGCCTCAGAAAGGGACACCCAGTGAAGCTCCAGCGGAACGGCTCCAAGGCCCTCGCCATCGGTGCCATGGCGCTCGTCGGCACGCTGTCGCTCGCGGCCTGCGGTACGGACGACAACTCGACCAGCAGCTCGGGCAGCAGCGCCGCGGCCTCCGGTGCGGCCCCCGCCGCCCAGATCGCCTGCGGCAAGGGCGGCCAGCTGCTGGGTGCGGGTTCGACCGCCCAGACCAACGCGATCGACGTCTGGAAGGCCGCCTTCGGCTCCGCCTGCTCCGGCTCGACCATCACCTACGGCGGCGGCGGCTCCGGCGCCGGCGTCCAGCAGTTCAACCAGGGCAAGGTCGCCTTCGCCGGCTCCGACTCGGCCCTCAAGCCCGCCGAGGTCGACGCTTCGAAGCAGGTCTGCACCGGCGGCCAGGGCGTCAACCTGCCGATGGTCGGCGGCCTGATCTCGATCGTCTTCAACGTCGAGAACGTCGACAAGCTCGTCCTCGACGGCCCGACCGTCGCCAAGATCTTCGACTCGCAGATCACCAAGTGGAACGACCCGGCGATCGCCGCGCTGAACCCGGGCGTCGCCCTGCCGGACGCGCCGATCCAGGCCATCCACCGCTCGGACGACTCGGGCACCACCGCCAACCTGACCGGCTACCTGGCCAAGGCCTCCGGCGGCGCCTGGACCTACCCGGCCAGCAAGACCTGGGCGGGCAAGGGCGGCCAGTCCGCCAACGGCTCGGCCGGCGTCTCCGCGCAGGTCAAGCAGGTCAAGAACTCGATCAGCTACGTCGAGCTCTCCTACGCCCAGACCAACAGCCTGAAGAGCGCCGCCATCAACACCGGCGCCTCCAAGCCGGTCGACGCGACCGCCGTGAACGCCGCCACCACCTTCGCCAAGGCGAAGATCGCCGGCACCGGCAGCGACCTGGCCCTGAGCCTCGACTACGCGACCAAGGACGAGGGCGCCTACCCGATCGTCCTGGTCACCTACGAGATCGTCTGCGACAAGGGCAACAAGGCCGAGAGCCTCGACACGCTGAAGTCCTTCCTGACCTACACCGTCAGCGACGCCGGCCAGCAGGCCATCGGCGCCAAGGGCTACGTCCCGCTGCCGAAGGAGCTCTCCTCCAAGGTCCAGGCCGTCATCCCGACCCTGGCCTGACCCCCGCACCACCGGTGGGGCGGCCCTCAGAGGGGGGACGGGCCGCCCCGCCGGAAGCACCACACCAAGAGCACCACACGTCCGGGGCACCGCCGCCAGGTGCCGTCCCCCACGGGGGCAGCACCGTCAGACCGGAGTAGACGATCATGACTTCATCCCCCCCTGCCGCCGCACGGGGCAGGGCCCGCCGGAGCCGGAGCGACAGCCGGCTCGGCGACAGCATCTTCTTCAACCTCTCCCGGGGGTCGGGCATCCTGCTGCTGGTCATCATGGCCGCGATCGCAGGCTTCCTCGCCTACCGCTCGGGCATCGCGCTGTCCATGGACGAGGGCAACTTCCTCACCACCTTCGAGTGGAACCCGGACGCGCCCAAGCCGGTCTTCGGCATCGCCGTCCTCACCTTCGGCACCATCGTCAGCGCGCTGATCGCCATGGTGATCGCGGTGCCGGTCGCCGTCGGCATCGCGCTGTTCATCTCGCACTACGCCCCCCGCCGCATCGCACAGCCCTTCGCCTACCTGGTCGACCTGCTCGCCGCGGTGCCCAGCATCGTCTACGGCCTGTGGGGCGTGCTGTTCCTGGTCCCGCACATGGACGGCCTGACCGCGTGGATGGACCAGTACCTCGGCTGGACGTACGTCTTCGACCAGACCCAGGCCGGCGTCACCCCGCGCAACCTCTTCACCGTCGGCATCCTGCTGGCGATCATGGTCCTGCCGATCATCACCGCGGTCAGCCGCGAGGTCTTCCGGCAGGTCCCGCGGATGCACGAGGAGGCGGCCCTCGCCCTCGGCGCCACCCGCTGGGAGATGATCCGCACCGCGGTGCTGCCCTTCGGCCGCCCCGGCATCATCTCCGCCTCGATGCTCGGCCTCGGCCGCGCGCTCGGCGAGACCATCGCCGTCGCCATCGTGCTCTCCGCCAACAGCATCCTCTCGCTGCACGTCCTCGACCCCGGCGGCGGCACCTTCGCGCAGAACATCGCGCTCAAGTTCAACGAGGCCCAGCCGTTCGGCCGTGACGCCCTCATGGCCTCCGGCCTGGTCCTCTTCGTGATCACCCTGCTGGTGAACGGCGCCGCCCGACTGATCATCGCGCGCCGCAAGGAGTACTCGGGGGCCAACGCATGAGCACCGCGACCACCATTGCGGACCCGGCTCCGCAGCTGCGCCGCAACCTGACCACCGCACGGCTCCCCAAGTGGGCGCCGGCCGGCGTCGCGCTCCTCTCTATCGGCCTCGGCTGCGCCGTCGGCGCCGGCGCCGGACTCGCCAGCCACCTGCAGTGGGGCATGATCGCCGCCGCGCTCTTCGTGGTGCTGAGCTACGCGCTCTCCGCCCGCGTCGAGGGCCGCCGCCAGGCCAAGGACCGGCTCGCCACCGCGGTGGTCTGGGTCGCCTTCATCCTGGCCGTCGTCCCGCTGGTCGCGCTGACCTTCTACACCGTGCAGCAGGGCCTGGAAGTGCTGGACGGCAACTTCCTGACCCACTCCATGAAGAACGTGATCTCCTCCGGCCCCGGCGGCGGCATCTACCACGCGCTGATCGGCACCCTGGAGCAGGTCCTGCTGGCGACCCTGATCGCCGCCCCGATCGGTCTGCTGACCGCGGTCTACCTGGTGGAGTACGGCCGCGGCCGGCTCGCCAAGTGGGTCACCTTCTTCGTCGACGTTATGACGGGCGTGCCGTCGATCGTCGCCGGTCTGTTCATCCTCTCGCTCTGGAACATCCTGCTCGGGTTCGAGTACTCGGGCTTCTCCGGCAGCCTCGCGCTGGCCATCCTGATGATGCCGGTCGTCGTCCGCTCCACCGAGGAGATGCTCAAGCTCGTCCCGAACGAGCTGCGCGAGGCCTCGTACGCCCTGGGCGTGCCGAAGTGGAAGACCATCCTGCGCATCGTGCTGCCGACCGCGATCGGCGGCATCACCACCGGTGTGATGCTGGCCGTCGCCCGCATCACCGGCGAGACCGCGCCGGTCATGATGCTGGTCTTCGGCGCCGACGCCATCAACGGCGACCCCTTCAACGGACCGCAGCAGTCGCTGCCGCTCTACATCTGGCAGCAGTACTCGATGGTCAACAACGACTTCGGCTACGCCCGCGCCTGGGGCGCCGCGCTGGTGCTGATCTTCTTCGTGATGGGGCTCAACCTCGTCGCGCGGGGCATCGCACGCTGGCGCTCGCCCAAGGGCGGACGCTGACCCGACTGACGTACGAGACGAGAGAAGAGAAAGACCATGGCCAAGCGCATCGACGTCAGCGGACTGTCCGCCTACTACGGAGCCACCCGCGCCATCGAGGACATCTCGATGACCATCGAGCCCCGCTCCGTGACGGCCTTCATCGGCCCGTCCGGCTGCGGCAAGTCCACCTTCCTGCGCACCCTCAACCGCATGCACGAGGTCATCCCCGGTGCCCGCGTCGAGGGCAAGGTGATGCTGGACGACGAGAACCTGTACGCCTCCAACGTCGACCCGGTCGCCGTGCGCCGCTCGGTCGGCATGGTGTTCCAGCGGCCGAACCCCTTCCCCACCATGTCGATCTACGACAACGTGGTGGCCGGCCTCAAGCTCGCCGGCGTGCGGAGGAAGTCCGTGCTGGACGGCGTGGTGGAGAAGTCCCTCAAGGGCGCCAACCTCTGGAACGAGGTCAAGGACCGGCTGAACAAGCCCGGCGCCGGCCTCTCCGGCGGCCAGCAGCAGCGCCTGTGCATCGCCCGCGCCATCGCGGTCGAGCCCCAGGTCCTGCTGATGGACGAGCCCTGCTCCGCCCTCGACCCGATCTCCACCCTCGCCATCGAGGACCTGATCGGCGAGCTGAAGTCCCAGTACACGATCGTCATCGTGACCCACAACATGCAGCAGGCGGCCCGCGTCTCCGACCGCACCGCCTTCTTCAACCTGGCCGGCGTCGGCCAGCCGGGCAAGCTGATCGAGCTGGACGACACCCAGCGGATCTTCTCCAACCCGTCCGTGCAGGCGACCGAGGACTACATCTCCGGCCGCTTCGGCTGACCGGGCCGGGCTCCCCGGAGCCCCACCGACTACTTCGCGGTGCTGCATGGCGGTGCCGCCGCGAAGTACGCAGGGCCCGCCCCCGTGATGTGGGGGCGGGCCCTGCACCCTTCCGGGCGGGCTCGTCGGGGATCAGAGGAAGAGCAGGTCCACGACGCCGTACATCGCGGCGGCCACCAGGGCGGCCGCCGGCATGGTGATGAACCAGCCGAGCACGATGTTCTTGGCGACGCCCCAGCGGACCGCGCGGATCCGCTTGGTGGCACCCACACCCATGATCGCCGAGGTGATCACGTGGGTGGTGGAGATCGGCGCCGCGTAGACGAACGACGTGATGTACATGACGGTCGACGCCGTGGCCTCGGAGGCGAAGCCCTGCGGCGGGTCCAGCTCGATGATCTTGCGGCCGAGGGTCCGCATGATCCGCCAGCCGCCCGCGTAGGTGCCCAGCGACAGCATGGTCGCGCAGGACACCTTCACCCAGATCGGGATGTCGCCGGTGGCCTGGTGGCCCGAGATGGTGAGCGCCATCACCACGATGCCCATGGTCTTCTGGGCGTCCTGCAGGCCGTGGGCCAGGGCCATGGCGGCGGCCGAGGCGGTCTGCGCGACCCGGAAGTTGCGCTTGGCGCGGTGCGGGTTGGCCCGGCGGAAGATCCACAGGATGCCCAGCATGACCAGGAAGCCGCCGACGAGGCCGACCACCGGCGAGACCACCATCGGGATGATGATCTTGTCGACGACGCCGCTCCAGATCACCGCGGTGCCGCCGGCCAGCGCCGCACCCACCAGGCCGCCGAACAGGGCGTGCGAGGAGGACGAGGGGAGGCCGAAGTACCAGGTGACCAGGTTCCAGGTGATCGCGCCGACCAGTGCGGCGAAGAGGATCGCCATGCCCTGGCTGCCCGTGGGCGTCTCGATGATGCCGCTGGAGACGGTGTGCGCCACCCCCGAACCGAGGAAGGCGCCGGCCAGGTTCATGACCGCGGCCATCGCCAGCGCCGCCCGCGGGGTCAGCGCCCGGGTGGAGACCGAGGTGGCGATCGCGTTCGCCGAGTCGTGGAAGCCGTTGGTGTAGGTGAAGAAGAAGGCCACGCCGATGACGACGATGAGTGCTGCCGTGTCCACGGAGGTCAGGACTCCTTGACCGCGATGGTCTCCACCGTGTTCGCCACGTGCTCGAAGGCGTCGGCGGCCTCCTCCAGGACGTCGACGACCTGCTTCAGCTTCAGCACCTCGATCGCGTCGTACTGGCCGGAGAACAGGTGGGCCAGCAGCTTGCGGTGGATCTGGTCCGCCTGGTTCTCCAGCCGGTTGACCTCGATCCAGTACTCGGTGAGGTTCTGCATCGACCGCAGGTTCGGCATCGCCTCCGCGGTCAGCTCGGCGGCCCGCGCCAGCACCTCGATCTGCTGCTCGACACCCTTCGGCAGGGACTCGATGTCGTAGAGGACGACCAGGTCGACCGCCTCCTCCATGAAGTCCATGATGTCGTCCAGCGAACCGGCGAGGCTGTAGATGTCCTCACGGTCGAAGGGCGTGATGAAGGAGGAGTTCAGCTGGTGGAAGATCGCATGGGTGGTGTCGTCGCCGGCGTGCTCGGCGGCGCGCATGCGCTCGACGATCTCCGCGCGGGCCGACACGTCTGATCCCAGCAGTTCCAGCAGGAGCTTCGACCCGACGACGAGGTTCTCCGCCGCGGCGGCGAACATGTCGTAGAAGCTCGTCTCCTTCGGGGTCAGGCTAAAACGCACGGAAATCTCCGATGTGCGGGGTAGGGACTGAACGACTCTAGGCGTTCGTCGTCCCGGGCGTGCAAACGGGGTGTTGGCGCGGTTCCCCAGTCTGGCGGAACCCCGGCCGGATTGCTCCCGCCGTGCACGAGGAGATCCGTTCCCGGCCCGGACGGCGGAACATGCAGGGAGCCTCCCGTGTTGGACACTGGAGGTCCAGGGACGGCGACCAGGGAGACAGAGGCGGGCCGGATGACCACGATTCAGACGCGCACCGAGGACACCAGCACCCCCGGGGCCGCGGCCGGCACCCCCGACACCGCGGCCGGCGGCGACGACGTCACCGCCGAGGCCGGTGCGGCGCACCCGCACGGCGGTCCGCACGGCTACAGCGCCCAGAAGAACGAGCACCTCAAGCGGCTGCGCCGGATCGAGGGCCAGATCCGCGGCCTGCAGCGGATGGTCGACGAGGACGTCTACTGCATCGACATCCTCACCCAGGTCTCCGCCGGCACCAAGGCGCTGCAGTCCTTCGCCCTCTCGCTGCTGGAGGAGCACCTGCGGCACTGCGTGGCCGCCGCCGCCGAGCAGGGCGGCGCCGAACTCGACGGCAAGGTCGCCGAAGCCACCGCCGCCATCTCCCGGCTGCTGCGCACCTGAGCGCGGGTCACCCGCTGAACACCGGTCAGCGCGGGCACGGGCGGCGGGAACGACGGCCGTCGCCCCGACCCGCGCGGCGCGGCCCCGGCACCGCCGTCAGCCGACGGGCGACCGTTCGGCGCCGTCCTGCCGCGGCGCCGCCGGCACCCGGTCGAGCAGTACCCGGTCGATCTGCTCGGTGGCCAGTTTCTCGTCGGAACTGGTCGATGCGGCGATCATGAGCTCGCCGGCCAGCTCGATCTCGTCGAGCGCGGTCTTGTCGTGGCCGCCCGCGCGGCCGTCCGAGGATGCCACCTGCACCACCCCTCCAGCGCCGCCTCCCGGCCAGGACGGCGGTACCCCGTCCTCCAGGGTAAGGAGGAGCGGCGCCCCGCCGTATGGCACGGACGGGTCATCTCTGCGGCCACAGGCACTAGGGCCGGCGGCCGGAACCTGGCTGCAGGCCCCCGGAGCCGTCACTTCGCAGGTGCCGAGGCCTTCGGCGAGTAGATGTCGGCGGAGGACGGCTCGGACGCCCGGACGGGGGTGCCGAAATCGGCCAGCGAGGTGGTCGAGACCACCTTCACCTGGTCCTTCGCCTCCTTGGAGCCCGCCACCCCGGCGAAGGCGAAGGTCTCCACCACCTTGTGCACCCGCCCCTGGGCGTCCAGCCACACCTCGTACGGCACCTGCTTCGCCGTGAAGGTCTGCGCGGCCATCCGCAGGCCGTCCGCGCCCCGGCCGCCGGTGGCCTCGGCCGCCTTGGCGAGGTCCAGGGTGCCCTTGTAGTGCTTGAGCTCGGTGCCGTCGACCGTCTCGGTGCCGACCAGCTCGGCCGACTCCGCGCCGCGCAGCGCGCCGGCGGCGCTGGCCGGGTCCGTGGCCCCGCTGCTGACCAGGTTGCCGTCGGGGAGCTGGCGGACATCCAGCCGGACCCACTTGCCGGCCGGGACCTTGGCACCGCTGTTCTGCAGGTAGACCGTGCCCGGCAGGACGATCTCCTTGATCGTGCCGGTGGTGGCCGCGCCGGGCGGCACGTCGATCTCCAGCGTGCCGATCCGCTTCACGTAGTCGTAGCCGCCGGTGCCGTTGAACACGGCCTTCTTCTCCGCCGACTCGGTGACCAGCTCGGTGGTGGTGCGGGCCGAGCCCGTCCGGCCGGTGATGTCGGCCGCGGAGCGCACCGCGGTCAGGGGGTCGGCGGAGAGCACGTCCGCCGAGCCGCCCTGCGGCTCGGCGCCCCCGCCCGAGCAGGCGGACAGGACGGCTGCCAGCAGCGCCGCCGCGGCGGTGCGGACGGGCTTCAGCTTCTTCACGATCGACACAACCCCCTCGGGCACCGATGCCCGGCAAGCAGCCACCCCGGATGGGCAGAGCTCTCCAGGGCCCAACGAGCCCGACCCGCAAGGGTTACGGCCGTTCCGGCGTACGGAATCGTCCGCGCGCCCCCCGGTCGGCGCGTTACGGTGAAGCACGTGTCCAGCGACGTCCCGGCGGAGTCCGTGCCGGTCCCGCCCCCCGCCCACCTGGTGGCTCTCCAGGAACGCGGATCGTTCTGCTTCGCCAGCTGCAGCTGCGGCTGGTTCGCCCCGGGGCGGCGCTCCCGCGACCGCGCCCGACGGGACGCCGACGAACACCGGCGCGACGGCACCGCCTGACCGCCCGCCTGACCGCCCGCCGGAGCGCCGGAGCGGGGCTCAGGCCGCCAGGTCGGACTCCGGAGCCGGCTGCTCGACCGCGGCGGGCTCGCGCCGCCGACGGCTGCGGCCGTCCCCGGCACCCCCACGGGCCGGCTTGCGGGCGACCACCAGCGGCGCGGCCGCCGTCCTGGTGAGCGCGTGGCAGAACGGCACCAGCACCGCCATCGCCAGCGGCGCCAGCAGCAGCACCACGGCGGTGGCCAGGGCGAAGCCGCCGATCACGTCCGTCGGGTAATGCACGCCCATGTACATCCGGCAGAAGCCCTGCAGCAGGGCCAGCGCGCCCGCGACCAGGCCCAGCCGGCGGTTCACCAGCAGCAGGGCGACGGCGATGCCCATCGACATCGCCGAGTGGTCGCTGACGAAGGAGAGGGTGCCCTCCTTGCCCTCCACCAGGACCTCCAGCTCGGGATGGTCCACGAAGGGGCGCGGCCGGTCCACGATCGCCGAGATCGGCAGGTTCGCCAGCTCGGAGATCGCCACCGCCAGCGGCGCCCACAGCAGGCCGGCCACCGCCACCGGGGCGTCCGGCCGGCGGCGGGCCTGCAGCCAGGCCGTCAGGCAGACCGCGGCCAGGCCGAGCAGGATGCCGTACTCGCCGATCCACGAGACCGCGGAGTCCAGCCATCGCGGGGCCGAGACGGCCAGCCCGTTGATCGCGCGGAGCAGGCCCAGGTCGGGGTTGCCCGTGTCGGCGAGCAGCGTCGACACGCCGCACCTCCCTCTCTGTGTCCGGTGCACCGGCCCGGTGCACCGCCTGCGTCCCCCCGTCCCGGCAGGTCGCGGCCGGGGCATGGTCCGGTACGGAGCAACAACGTTCTGAGCAGGCCGGAGGGTTCCGCGGAGACCGCGCGTCACGGAAAATTGACTCGCCGTCCACCGTCCGCCCACACCCGGGGCGGTCCGGCGGCTCAGCTCTGCTTCGGGCCCTGGCCGCCGCTGATCGTACCGTCGGCGTTGCGGACGGGCAGAGCCGCGGCACCGTCCGGGGTGACCCGGGTGGCGCCGATGTAGTCGCGCTGGTCGATGGTGTCGTAGCGGATCACCGCACCGGTGTGCGGGGCGTCGATCATGTAGCCGCCGCCGACGTAGATCCCGACGTGGTGGATGGACCGCGGATCGTTCAGGTCGTTCGCGAAGAACACCAGGTCACCCGGGCGGAGTTGGTCCCGGGAGGGGTGCTCGCCGGCGTACCACTGGTCGTTGGCCACCCGGGGCAGGGCGATGCCGACGCTCTCGAACGCGGCCTGGGTGAGGCCCGAGCAGTCGAAGCGCCCCTGCTGCGAGGGCAGGCCCTCGCCGCCCCACAGGTACGGCGTGCCGAGCTTGGTCTGCGCGAAGTAGATCGCACCCGCGGCCTGCTGGGAGAGCCCGACCGCGGTCTGCGGGGCCGGCGCGGTGAAGCTCCTGGCCAGCGACTGGATGTTCTTCACGTAGCCCTGGGTCTCCCGGTAGCCCGGGACCCCGCCGGCCTTTATCACCGCGTACGGGCCGGCGTTGTAGGCGGCCAGCATGTTCGCCTGCCGGTCGCCGGGCACGGTGGAGACGTCCTTGGCCAGTGCGCAGTCGTAGGTGGCGGCCGAGGCGATGGCGTCCGCAGGGTCCCAGATGTCGCGCCGGCCGTCGCCGTTGGCGTCCACCCCGTAGGTGGCCCAGGTGCCCTCCAGGAACTGCGCCATGCCGTACGCCTTGGCCGGGCTCTTGGCGGTCGGGTCGAATCCGCTCTCCTGGTACAGCTGCGCCGCGAGCATCGGGGGCGAGATCTCGGGGCAGAGGGCGCCCCATTTCTCGATCAGCGGCCGGTACGCCGTCGGCACCGTGCCCGACGAGATCGAGAGGTGGTTGGTACCCGACCGGGCCGTGCCGCTCGCGGCGAAGGTCCCGACCGTGACGATTCCGACGAAACCGACCGTCACAACCGCTGCAGCGGCGGCCGCCGTGCCCGCTCTGCGGAGTACCATCAGCACCATCCCCGACGTGGCGTCAGTTGCGAGTGTTCCGGAAGGCATTGCTCAGCGCAATCAACACAGATACGAAGAGTGAGCGGTATCCTTCGTACGGTGGACATCCTGTCGTACGTGTCCCGCGCCTCACGACCAATCCGCGAGATATAGCCAAGTCGACATCAGATCTGGCCAAGAATAGGTCCTGCCCCTTCGCGAAGCCGTGTTCCGGGGCCTTGAATTTGCCTGATCGGGCGGTGAGATGGAATGAACCTGAGCAGCGTGGACAGCAAGGTGGTCGGCTACCTGGCCGAGGACCCACCCAAGAAGGCCAACATCGACACCATCATCGGCGGCATCGCCCCGGACTGGGGACCGTTCGCCAGCCTCGGGTCCGAGGCGCGGGTGATGGTCGAGGTCGTGATGGCGGTCGCCATCCTGGCCTGCCTCGCCATCGCGGTCTGGGGGGCCGCCAAGCAGCGCATCGGCGCCACCGCGATGCGCGACACGTTCAGTGCCGAGCAGGGCAAGGGACTGATCATCGCGGGACTGACCGGCGTGTTCATCATCGGATCGCTGGGCACCCTGTTCACCATTGTCTACGGCATGGCGATCTGACGATCGTACGGATCGGATAGTCATCCCGGCAGAGCGGCCATGCGACTCTGCCGGCACAGTCGTGTTCGCGTCACCGGGGCCCCGCGGGGCTCCCCGCACCAGGAGGGCCGCCGTGCCGTTGTCCGACGACCAGCCGCACACCCGTACGCGGCTGCCGGTCGGCGAACAGCCCTCCCACCAGATGACCGCACGTCAGCCGCGTCCCGTCCGGACCCTGCTGACCGTCCTGCTCGTGGTCACCCTGCTGGTGATCGCCGTCTCCGTCGCCAACCGCGGCAAGCCCGACCGGGGCAGCGCCGGCAGCGGCACCGCCGCCCCCGGCTCCGGGGACGGCACCCAGGCCGGTGCGGCCGCGACCGCGCCGAGCGGCACCAAACCCGTCGACACCACCGCCAACGGCATCGCCAACGGCTTCCCGCACACCGACCAGGGCGCCCAGTCGGCCGCGGCCAACTACGCCACCGCCCTCGGCTCCGCGGAGATGTTCCGGACCGCGAGCCGCCACACCGTCGTCGACACCGTCTCCGACCCCACCGTCGCCGCCGCGATCCAGCAGCGGCTCGACGCCGCCTTCACCGCCGAGAACAACGGCCGCTTCGGCCTCGACGCCGAGGGCCGGGCCCCCAAGGGCCTCACCTTCGTCAGCCGCACCGTCCCCGTCGGCACCCGCACCACCAACTACGCCGACACGGCGACCACGGTGGAGGTGTGGTGCACCGGGCTGCACGGGCTCGCCGGCGACGGCTCGACCAGGCCGGTCTCCCAGGACTGGTACACCCTCACCGTCACCATGCGCTGGACCGGCAGTGACTGGAAGGTGACCGACTTCGACCGGGCCTCGGGCCCTGCCCCCGTTCCGGGTGATCAGCAGGCGGCCACGGCCCAGCAGATCACTGACGCAGTCCAGAGGTTCGGAGGCTTCCGCTATGCGCGGTGACGGCTCGACCAGATCCTTCGTCCGACGGGCCGGTGCGCTGGGCGGCGCACTCGCCGTCCTGCAGGCCACCGCGCTGATCACCGCCCAGCGGGTGTTCGCCGACCCCACGCCCTCGCCGACGCCGTCGTCCACCTGCGCGGCGCAGAGCGTGCCGCTGCCCGGCGCGGGCGGGCAGTGCGCTCCGCCCGGCGCGGCCGTCGTCGGGGGCGACACGGTCGGCACCGTCACCGACCCCCTTGGGTCGCTGGCCAAGGGCTGTGCGCAGGCCGCCGCCTGGGTGGTGCGCAAGCTGTCGGGGGCGATCGACGGCACGACGCAGGTGGACTTCACCAACGCCGCCTTCCTGCAGCAGTACGCGGTGGTGTTCGCCGGTTCGACGGTCATCACGCTGGTGCTGTGGCTGCTGGCGGTGACCAAGCGGGCGGTGCGCGGTGCCCCGCTGACGCAGGCGTTCTCGGAGGCGATCGGCTTCCTGTGGCTGACGGTGGTGGCCTCGGCGTTCACCCCGCTGATCCTCTACACGGTGGTCTCGGCGACGGACGGCCTGACGGCGGCGATCTCGGCCGGCACCAAGTCGGACACCGGCACCTACCTGGGCGGCTTCGCGGACACCCTGGAGAAGGGCTCGCTCGGCGGCGGTCCGCTGATCCTGATCATCGTGTCGCTGGTGGCCGTGCTGGCCGCCGCCGTGCTCTGGATCGAGCTGCTGATCCGGGCCGCGATGCTGTACGTGGGCGCGCTGCTCGGCACCGCCGTGTACGCGGGCCTGGTGGACAAGCAGCTGTGGAAGCACGTCCGCCGCTGGGCCGGCCTGATGCTGGCGGTGGACCTGGCGAAGCCGATCATCGTGATCATCCTGGGTCTGGCCGGCGCGGTCGCCACCGGGGCCGGGGCCGACGACGACTTCGCCCGGGTGCTCTCCGGTCTCGCGATCCTCTTCCTGTCGATTTTTTCCAGTGCGGCCGTCTACCGCTTCGTGCCCGGCTTCGGCGACGAGCTCCAGCAGGTGCGGCGGGCCCGGGCGAGTGCGGTCTCCGCCGGTTCGGCGATGATCAACGGCCCGGCGAACCTGGTCAAGCAGGGCATCTCGGCGCACGGTTCGCGCGGCGGCCCGCAGGCGGCCAACGCCTCCTCCGGCGCGGGCGGCTCCGGCATCGCGCCGGGCATCGCCGCGCACGCCGGCCGCGCCGCGGCGCCGCCCGCCCAGCCCAACGTTCCGGCCCCCGCCCCGATCAACAACCCCACGAAGGGAGGGTGACGGGTGAGCAGCGAACCGCTCGGCCAGTTCGGCGCCCAGTACGCCCAGCCGTACGTGCACCAGCGCCGCACCTACCTCATCGGCAAGTCCCGGCCGAACGCGCCGATCGGACGCAACCGCGAGTCCGGCGAGATCGTGCTGATCATCTTCGGCGCGTTCCTCGGCATGATGTGGGGTCTGCTGATGCCGGTCCTGCCGCTGCGGATCGCCGGCCTGGTGGGCTTCCCGCTGTTGGCGATCATGGCCGTGTACGTGCCGTACCGCCGCCGTACCTTCTACAAGTGGGTGGAGATCAACCGGACGTACCGGCGGACGGTGCGCAGCGGCCGGGCGGTCTGGAAGTCCGAGGTGATCGACGCGGGCACCCGGCTGGACGGTCGCGAGGTGGAGATCGGGCCGCCGCCCGGGGTGGGCCGGCTGCGCTGGCTGTCCGCGCCGTTCGGGCCGGACGAGGTCGGGGTGCTGATGCACCTGGAGCGCCGGACGGTCACCGCCGCGATCGAGATCGAGGGCCCGGGTGTCGGCCTGCGCGACTCGGAGGACCAGGAGGCGTTGGTCGACCGGTTCGGCACGCTGCTCAAGCACGTGGCGAACGGCGACGGCTTCGTGACCCGCCTGCAGATCCTGGCCCGGACGCTGCCCGCGGACCCGGACGCGCACGCCAAGGACGTGGAGCGCCGCGGCGCCGACGAGGCGCCGCGCTGGCTCAAGGAGTCGTACGACCAGCTGCAGTCGATGGTGTCGACCTCGTCCGAGCAGCACCGCGCGTACCTGGTGGCCTGTATGCACTACACCCGCGACCTGGCGGCCGAGGCGCACGCCATGGGGCGGACGGCGGACGGCCGGCGGCAGCGCGACGACGAGGGCCTGGCGACGGTGATGGCCCGTGAGCTGACGGACATCTGCGCCCGTCTGGCGGAGGCGGACATCCGGGTCCGGCAGCCGCTGGGCCAGGCCCGGCTGGCCTCGCTGGTGCACTCGATGTACGACCCGGACCACCCGATCGACCACATCCAGGCGATGAGCCGGCGCAACGCCTGGCCGGCCGAGCTGGACGCCACCCATCAGCAGTTCCTGCAGGCGAAGACCCGCGAGTCGGCGACCAGGGAGCCGTGGTGCCACGCCACCGCCTGGGTCAAGGAGTGGCCGCTGACCCCGGTCGGCGTGAACTTCCTGGCGCCGCTGCTGGTGCACACCCCGGACGTGATCCGCACGGTCGCCGTCACCATGGACCTGGAGCCGACCGACGTCGCCATCGAGCGGATGCTCACCGAGAAGACCAACGACGAGGCCGAGGCCAACCGCGCGGCCAAGATGAACCGCACCGTCGACCCGCGCGACCTGGCGCACACCGGCCGGGTCGACCAGCGCGGCGACGACCTCGCCTCCGGCGCGGCCGGCGTCAACCTGGTCGGGTACATCACGGTCTCGGCCCGCACCCCCGAGGCGCTGGCCCGCGACAAGCGGACCATCCGCGCCTCGGCCGGCAAGAGCTACCTCAAGCTGGAGTGGTGCGACCGCGAGCACCACCGGGCGTTCGTCAACACGCTGCCGTTCGCGACCGGCATCCGCCGCTGAGGGAGGGGACCCCGTGATCGGCAACCTCACCGACGCCTTCACCAGCCTGATGTTCGGCAAGGTGGAGACCACCCGTCTGCCCGTCCGCACCTCCACCGGCCAGGCGCAGGCGGTCTACCTGCCGACCGCCGCGCCGGGCCTGGGCGACTCGGGCGTCATCATCGGCCGCGAGGTGTACAGCGGCAAGGGCTACGTCTACGACCCGTTCCAGCTGTACGGCCAGCAGCTGCCGGCGCCGCACTGGCTGGTGCTCGGCGAGTCCGGCAACGGCAAGTCGGCGCTGGAGAAGACGTACGTGCTGCGCCAGCTGCGGTTCCGTGACCGGCAGGTGGTGGTGCTGGACGCGCAGGGCGAGGACGGCGTCGGCGAGTGGAACCTGATCGCCAACGCGCTCGGCATAAAGTCCATCCGGCTCGACCCGATGGCGGCCCGGGACGGCGGGGTGAAGCTCAATCCGCTCGACCCGTCGATCACCACCACCGGCCAGCTGTCACTGCTGCGCACCATCATCGAGGTGGCGATGGGGCGCGGGCTGGAGGAGCGGGCCGGCTTCGCGCTGAAGGCCGCGCACGCCCACGTGCACGCCACGGTGAAGGACCGCCAGCCGGTGCTGGACGACATCATCGCCACCCTGCGCAACCCCGAGCTCTCCTCGGTGGAGTCGCTGGGGGTGGCCGTCGGCGACGTGCAGTCCTGGGGCCTGGACGTGGCGCTGGTACTGGACCGGCTGGTCGACGGCGACCTGCGTGGCATGTTCGACGGCCCGACCACGGCCGGCATCGACCTGGACGCGCCGCTGATCGTCTTCGACCTGTCGCACATCGACCGGAACTCGATCGCGATGCCGATCCTGATGGCGATCGTCGGGGTCTGGCTGGAGCACACCTGGCTGCGGCCGGACCGGGTGAAGCGGATCTTCCTGGTCGAAGAGGCCTGGCACATCATCAACAGCCCGTTCGTGGCGCAGCTCTTCCAGCGCCTACTGAAGTTCGGCCGCCGTCTCGGCCTGTCCTTCGTGGCGGTGGTCCACCACCTGTCGGACGTGGTGGACGGTGCGGCCGCGAAGGAGGCCTCCGCGATCCTGAAGATGGCCTCCACCCGCACGATCTACATGCAGAAGGCCGAGGAGGCGAGAGCCACCGGCCGGGTGCTGGGCCTGCCGCGCTGGGCGGTGGAGATCATTCCGACCCTGTCGCCCGGCATCGCGGTCTGGGACGTCAACGGCAACGTCCAGGTGGTCAAGCACATCATCACCGAGTCCGAGCGGCCGCTCGTCTACACGGACCGGGCGATGACCGAGGACGCCGTCGTGGAGCGCCAGCGGGCCGAGCAGCAGCTCGCCTCCGAACCGATGATCTGACCGCCCCGGCGGCGCCGGCCGCGACGGCGGCCCGGAGACCCTCGGCGGCCCCGGCT